>CAIQND010000358.1 GCA_903873045.1 uncultured Methylococcaceae bacterium
ATCTTTGCCTTAAGCGATGTAGAGATAAGTCGGGATGAATTACTTCATCTACTTAAAAAAGACAACCAGGAAGGTTATGTCGCACTTGATAATCAACTGCTGGATGCTTTTTTAAACGGTTTAATTATTTATCGCCGAGGTAAGTTGGAAGACAAGCCTGGGCAAACGAAAAAACCGGAATCGCCGGTAACCAATAATAGTGTTCTCAAAAAGCTAAGAATTGCTTTAAACTTTAAAGAAGAAGATATGCTTAACACTTTAAAGCTGGCTGATTTTGAAATATCAAAAGGTGAGCTTAGCGCTTTTTTTAGACAAAAAGGCCATAAGAATTACCGGGAATGCGGCGACCAAATTGTTAGAAACTTTTTACAAGGTCTGACTATTCATTTTAGAAAACCGGACGAACAAACTGACGCTAAAATAGAAACAGACTATTCAGACTACGATTAACCATATAGGGATGGCAACAATACGTTACCGACCCCAATAAATTACCGACTTTAAAAACTTTCCTTAACCTAGACCACACTGACTATCATGAGCGAAAAAATTTCAAATAATGCCATTATTTACGCCACACTTGCCCTTAACAGCGAAGTGGATTTACAACGCGAATATCTGGAATCGGAAGATGTGCCTGAAGATGAGCGCGAAAATGAAGATGATATTCTGGCAGACCTCGAACAAGCCTTTATGGAATTTGTTGATCTTTATAAAAGCCGATGCAAAGCTGACAAAGAATTACCCAGCATTGACGAATTATTAAACAGTCAATTATAAGCACCGCCATGCACACGCTTTACGGTATAAAAAACTGTGATACCGTTAAAAAAGCGCGGCTGTGGCTGGATAAAAACGGCATAGCTTATCAGTTCCATGATTTTAGAACTGATGGGCTAACGCTGGAGCAACTGAATAACTTTGCCGCCCGTATCGACTGGAACACGTTGCTTAATCGTAGCAGTACCAGTTGGCGGCAACTCAGTGCCGAGCAACAAAGCGATCTGACCGCAGAAAAAGCAATCGCATTAATGTTGCACACCCCAACGCTTATTAAACGCCCGATTTTAGATATGGGTGACAAACTGATTATTGGCTTTAAAGCCGACCATTACCCAACTGAATGACTATGAGTGAAACCCTGGAACTTCTTAAAGACCTTATTAGCCGGGAATCGGTCACACCTGAAGATGCAGGTTGCCAGGATATTATTGCCGATCGTTTAACCCGACTGGATTTTAAAGAAGAACGCCTGAATTTTAATGACACCCAAAACATCTGGCTTAGACGAGGTATTGCAAAACCTTTATTTACCTTTCTTGGGCATACCGATGTTGTGCCCCCAGGCCCTTTAAATTCATGGCTGTCACCACCTTTTGTGCCGACAATTCGTGACGGCAAGCTCTATGGCCGTGGCGCTGCGGATATGAAAGGCGGCATTGCCTGTTTTATTACTGCCGTTGAACGTTTTATCGCCAAGCATCCCGACCATCAAGGTTCAATTGCCGTCATGTTGACCAGCGATGAAGAAGGCATTGCCACTAATGGCGTGGTTAAAGTCATGGCAATACTGGAACAGCGCCATGAAAAAATTGACTGGTGTTTGGTCGGTGAACCGTCCAGTGATAAAAAAATGGGCGATGTGATTCGTGTTGGCCGGCGCGGTTCATTGTGCGCCAAATTAACCGTTATCGGTATTCAGGGTCATGTTGCTTATCCTGAACTGGCAGACAATCCTATCCACACCTTTGCACCAGCCTTAAAAGAACTAACGGAAGAAGTCTGGGATTATGGCAATGTTTTTTTTCCGCCGACCAGCCTGCAAGTATCAAATATTAATGCGGGAACCGGCGCGGAAAACATTATCCCAGGCTCTGCCGAGGTCCAGTTTAATCTGCGTTTTTGTACCGAACTCAACGAAGAAACCATTAAACAGCGCACCTGTGCCATTCTGGATAAATACGGTTTTAAATACGAGATACTATGGCGTTTGTCCGGCAATCCGTTCTTGACTGAAAAAGGCCAATTAATTGATGCCACTCATGCTGCCATCAAAACCATAACCGGCTTTGATACACTCGATGATACCGGCGGCGGTACTTCGGATGGACGCTTTATTGCACCCACCGGCGCACAGGTTATTGAGCTGGGGCCGTTAAACGAAAGCATTCATAAAATCAACGAAAATGTGACGGTAGAAGACTTGGCGATTTTAACTAATATTTATGAACAGATATTGGTTAATTTACTGGTATAGCCACCAGTCACCAACGAAGCTCTTTATTCCATTGCATCCATACCGACTACTTTGCTAAAAAAGTAAAAAAATTATCGCCACGAAGTACGCAAAGCTTTTTTCTTCGTGGTGAAAAAAATATTTTTGTGACAACAATGCTGATTTCTACACGTATTTTTTAAGTAGCGAAATCAATATTGTTGAAATAATGTCTCAAAAATCGATGACTTTAATCTGCTTATGCGTGCCCTGAACAGGAAGAAAAATAAGCGGTAAAAGTCAGGAATATGAACCTATAACAACCCTTACTGCAATAGTATATTTTATATAGGAAGTATTATGAAACGCCATTTATTAGCTATCTGTATAACGCTATTGAGCGCTTGCTCAAATCTGCCACCTGCCATTGAAGATCCGCCCCTCTATGACATTTCGTATAGTCAGGCAACTCAAGATATTGCCCATTTTAAAGAGGCGCCGGTGCGCTGGGGTGGTGTTATCATTGATGTAGAAAACGAACAAAACTTCAGTCTGGTTCAAGTACTGTATTATCCCCTTAACAATTATGGCCGCCCACGATTAGATAAATCCAACCAAGGGCGCTTCCTTTTTAAAAGCACTGAGTTTATTGATCCGGCCGTTTATAAAAAAGATACCGAAATTACCGTTGCAGGAATGCTTAAGGGCGATATGCAACGCTCAGTGGGTAACAAAACGCTCCGCCTGCCCCTGATTTCAGCTACTGTCATTCATCAGTGGCCGCCTTATGTGCCCGACAATTATTACGGTTACGGTGGTTATGGCTACGGCTACCCTTATTATGGATACTATGGTTATTACCCCAATTACTGGGGCAGATACTATTATCCCTACTGAAACTCGTTGTTCGACTTCTTTTAGCTTGACGGAGGTAATCCCGGATAAATCAAAATATTTTCGTTAGTCGCGACGTAGGCGTCGCTCCCACGGTGGGAGCGATGCCTACGTCGCGACTATAGCTGTAAGAGATCGCCGGAAACGCCACCACGCGCTACGTTTGAGTGGTCTTATTCCGGCCTACGCCTATCCACACCTTGCGTGGGTAGCCCATAAAAGCAACCGCCTTTGGGCAAACCGGGGCTTTGCTTTTCGCCACGATGCGGGGCATTTTTTGTAGGGGCTGGCTTTACGCCTGCCCTTTAATGCCTCGATGTTAGCAGGGCAACCGCAAGGGATTGCCCCTACCAGACACGGCTATCGTTACATAAACCTCAAAGCCACGCAGTCGTTTGAATCTTGTTATCCAGGGCTTTAACCGAAATTGTCGCGGCTAAAGCCCATTCCGCAAAAATGTCAATGGGAACTGCCTTGCCGCATCTGAACTCGGGCGCGTATCAGCGCAGTGATAACAACAATCAATAAGGCGGCCAATGAAAATTCCAGCAACAAAAAAGCGGCAATTTTAAAATACGCAAATAGCGGATTAACGAACCGAACCAACCAGCCACCGGCTTCATCGGCTAATGCTGAAAGGTAAGTTAAACTACTTAACCCTATCTTCAATCGCACTGAAAAGTCAGTCATCAGCATTAAATGCGTGAGTGTCACTATTAACATACCCATGGAAAACAAATGAAAATGCGAAACTTCCAGCATTCCCTGATAACTCCGGGGTTGGGTAAATTGTTCTTCAGAACCCAGATAGTAAGCAATGACCGAGCTAGGCGTTAAATCCATGTGATGAAAATACATCATGCCATTACTAAGCCACAACAACGCGATATAACCCAGAAACATTAATACCAACGCGTTCAGCAGGGATTTGCGCTGTTGTTCGCCGGTAACAAAATAACGCATTATTCTTGATCCTTATTTTTTATCATAACCTGATATAAAACCATCACTTTACGAATACTATCAAGAGCTGACCGTGTACTGAGGGTTGCACCACTGATACCGTCCACGCCCTTATTAAAAGCCATATCGGCAAGCGGGCGCATATAGAGCTTTTCATACCAGCCTTGAGCAGGTTGGTATTCGGGGGGTTCATGAAAAGCAAGCGTTAAAACCTTGCTTAACTCACCATCAGGCGTTAATACAATCATCAACGTTTCCGGCTTGGTTCTGACCGTGCTGGTTTCAATGGCGGCATAACCCAGTATCTTGTCTTGTTTTTTTCCGACATAGAAAGTAAACATGCCGGATTCCAATTTAACTTTTGAGTCTTGCTGAATTTTGGCCGTCTGGTTCTCGTCAGGAAATAACGATAACTGCTCTATTTGCGTGCCTGCGCCAAACGCCAGTTCCATTGCCTCATTTTTACTGTAAAAAATAGTTGCAAAACCGGGGGTTACTGCGGTCAACAGTAATCCGTAAAACATAAGCTTAATTATTTTCATCGTGCGTATCCATTAAATCAGAGCATCAAGCTTTGATTGCGTTGTGTATTAGCCAAAAACAAAACCGCCAGCCAGATTGAAATTTTGGCTGGTGGCAAGAGCCATAAACAACTTAATTTATCAGTTGTTTACTGTGTAGATGTCAGGTTGGTTAATATCATACTATAGGAACCGGAAAATACCTTGGCACTAGAAAATAAAACCAAATCCCAAATTGAAATCATCCGGCAGTGATCCTTGTTTGGCAACAAAGTTTCGGTAGTCGGCCTTAATTACAACTTGTGGAATGGGTTTGTATGACAAACCTACCTGAAAAACCTGCTGATCTTTGGTGGGGTCACTGACATAGCCTGTAGGTGCTTTAGCAACCGTATTCAGTTTTTCATAGCGTACAAAGGGCGCAAGATATTGTGGCGTATCTCTAAACATCAGCGGTAATACATCATAACCGACCTCTGAATACCAGCCGTAATTTTGTGAGCCAATAACTCCTTGACCATTGGCAGCATTGGCACCAGCAGCTGCACTAAGAACGTCTGCATTATTGATATGTCCCCACGACCCCAAAGTACGAAATTCAACGCCACGATATTTCCATTGCACATGTGATTCATAGAGCTGGGTAAAAACATTGGGCTTTTGTCCGTTATACTCCTGATCTTGACCGGAATTACCAACATAAGCGGAACCGCCCACAGTAACGCCTGGCAATGCATCAGGATCATAATTCATTTGCGCGACATAACCGAAATTTGATGCCCGCGCTAGACTGCCTGAACCAGTGCCTTCACGAATGCCATCAGAGCTAAAACCTTTGGCATTTAAACCATTAACCATATAAGCCGTATAGGTCAGGTTAGGCGTTATGGCTCCAAATAAACCGACACCCATTTCCCGCCAGGTAGTCGGAATGATGATTTGATCAACTACAGGGCGATGGTTGCCGAAGTAAAAAAGAGGTTCATGAATCCGGTTAATCATGCCCATTGGCATTAGCATCAAGCCTGCGCGAACATTGGCGAGTGGCTTAATGAAAAAATCCAGCGATGCAAATTCGGCGGAAACCTCACCTTTTTTTTCAGCACCTTCGCCGCTGGTGGCATGTTCAAACTCATATTCACTGTTCATAAGGATATGGTCGTTAAATTTATAACCTACATACAAAACCATGCGTTCAAGATCGGCATTGGAATAGTTATTTGCGTCCTTGCCACTAACAACATTCTGATAAAAACCCTCACCATAACCACCAATGGACAGACCTTTGCCTACCTGATAAACCTTGGAAGCGGCAGGCCCCATACCATAAGCACTTTTAAGCTGTTTCTCCTCAGGAATAGCCAGATTGGTACGCAACTTCTCAACTTCCTGACTTAGAATATCGGTTTTTCGCTCCAGATTCTTTACATTACTGACTGCAACTTTAGCTTCCGGAGTTTGCACATTAGCGGCAACGACTTTGTTCTCCGGAGTTTGCACATTAGCGGCAACGACTTTGCTTTCTGCTGCCGCCATACCGGCTTTCATCTCGTCAATTTGCTTTTGCTGTGCCTCGATAATTTTCCACATATCTTCCATCGTTTTCGGCTTATCCAAAGCGCTAACCGGCGCACTTAAAACGATCAGTGCAGCCAGTAGCGCTTCTTTTACTAATGGTTTGTTATTGCTCTTCATTCACGCATCCTCATATTTTTCAGTTAATTAATTCTAGCCTGATAGCAACTCAAATGCAAATGATTCCCATTCGCCGAACATGTAAGTGCCTCTACTACTTCGTCAAAAAGGCAATATTTACTGAGGAATTGCGGATATTTAAACAAAATACCTTATTATTAAGCGTTAATTCGGATTTAGAGCTTAACTAGATCGTTGGCTTCTGGTATATTCGATAGTTAGCGATTTAATTAGCTGACCCTATAGACTTCTTGGGGCGGTGATAATAAAAATCAATTTAAGGGTTGGAGAGTAGTTATGTTTGAAGTGTTGTTTATATTTACTGTTATTTTTGTTGCCTATGTTGTTTATACAACGGCAAACGAACAAAAAGCAACGCCTAAGCCATCATCAGAACCCAAGGCAAAACCTGAAACCCCAAAAGTGGTTATTGAACGACCCGTGCCAGTCCCCAAGATATCTGCCAAAATTAAAAAACCGGCACCCATTAAAAAAACCGCGTCGACAACTGTAACAAAAAATACCGTCAAAAAAGGTTTACGAGATCCAAAAACTGGAGAAATAGCCACTACGTATAATAACTATCGCTTTACCAAACGCTGGATAAAAGATGCCTTGGTTACCGAAGGCCTGCTTGAAAAAGTATATAAAAATAATGAGCTGGATAGCGTAATTGAAGCGACTATAAAAGATGCCGTGATTAAACTTGAAGCCATTGAAAAATATAAGCCTTAAAGATTAGGGCTACCAACTAAGGCGGGACACTTTTGACTATGAACAATCACGGTGAACCCAGAAAGAGTAACAATAGGTTGTAGGGGTAGATTGTTTCTACCCTTATGGCGCGTCGTAATTTGCAAAGTTATTCGCGTAGGTCGGGTTAGCGACAGCGTAACCCGACAAATCGAAGTATCTATAAATCAATTGTATGCTTTGTAATTGCCATCCATGGCAACTGGATTCCGGCCAACCCTCGCTTCGCTCTCCCTGCCGGAATGACGGACTTTTTGGTACTTGGCGAATCATTCTGCTACTCGGTATCCCGCCTTAAGTTGGTAGCCAAGATTAGATAGCCCAGAAGAAAAGCTTCCCGCTTGTTTCGCTGCGGGATGTAGATTAAAACAAACATAAAACAAAGCTCGCCGGACTTTACCGGTCAATCAGGAGTAATTAATTAATGAATATTCATGAGTATCAGGCCAAACAGTTGTTTCAAATTTATGGAATACCTGTACCCGATGGAAAGCCGGCGACATCACCGGATAGCGCCGAGCAGGTTGCCAAAGAGTTAGGAGGAGAGGGTTGGGTGGTTAAAGCTCAGGTACATGCAGGTGGCCGAGGTAAAGTCGGCGGTGTAAAACTGGCTAAAAATCTGACCGAAGTCGTTGAATTTAGTCGCGATATGTTAGGCAAACGGCTGGTTACCATTCAAACCGATAGCGCAGGATTACCCGTCAACTCGCTGTTGATCGAAAAAATGTACCCTATTAAACGTGAATTATATCTGAGTATATTGGTTGATAGAGCCAGTGAGCGCGTCATCTTTATCGCCTCGGCGGCAGGCGGCATGGATATAGAAACGGTTGCCCATGAAGCGCCTGAACAAATTATTTCGGTACAGGTTCATCCGGCTGCGGGATTGCAAGGCTATCAATGCCGAAAAGTAGCCTACACTCTCGGACTTAAAGGCTCGCAAGTCAAAGCCTTGGAAAAAATAATGCAAGGTATGTACGACTTGTTTTTGGCAAAAGATGCCAGTCAAATTGAAATTAACCCGTTAATAGAAACCCACAGCGGCGCCTTATTGGCGCTGGACGCTAAAATCAACTTTGATGATAACGCGGTAGCCATTCATCCCGATATTTTGGCGATGAAAGACCCTTTCCAAGAAGATGACAAAGAAAACCATGCCCAGCAATTTGGCCTCAATTACATTACCTTGGAAGGCAACATAGGCTGCATGGTCAACGGTGCCGGCCTGGCAATGGCGACAATGGATCTGGTTAAATTAAAAGGTGGCCAGCCCGCAAACTTTCTTGATGTGGGTGGCGGCACCAATGTTGAAAAAGTCTGTGAAGCATTCAA
>CAIQND010000359.1 GCA_903873045.1 uncultured Methylococcaceae bacterium
ACCTTTATTCTTAAACTTGCCCTCAATGTTCGATGATTTAACCAAGCCATTAGCTGATAGAATGCGGCCACAATCGTTAGACGATTACGTCGGTCAACACCATATTCTAAAATCCGGCAAACCACTCTACGAAGCCTTGGTGTCCGGTCGCCTGCATTCCATGATTTTCTGGGGACCGCCAGGAACCGGTAAAACGACACTGGCACGATTAATTGCCCTGCATTCTGATGCCGAGTTTATGCCGATTTCTGCGGTATTATCCGGTGTTAAGGAAATCAGGGCCGCTGTCAGTGCAGCTAAAAAAATCCAGCTTGAACAACACCGACGCACTATTTTATTTGTCGACGAAGTGCATCGCTTTAATAAATCACAACAAGATGCTTTTTTGCCGCATGTAGAAGACGGCACTGTTTATTTTGTTGGCGCGACCACTGAAAATCCCTCCTTTGCCCTTAACAACGCCTTGTTGTCACGCGCTCGCGTTTATGTACTTAATGCGCTAACCAGTAATGACTTAAGAGATGTTATAGACAAAGCGATCACCGATAAAGCCAGAGGTCTGGGCAGTCTGGGCATTGAAATAGCCGATGACATTAAACAGCAATTTGCTGAAGCGGCTGATGGCGATGCCAGAAGACTTTTAAATTTACTGGAAATAGCGGTAGAACTTGCTTCTGCAAAAGATAGCCATGTTATTAATGAAGCGTGTGCCAGAGAAGTGCTTTCCGGCGGCGTTAGACGCTTTGATAATCAAGGTGAAGAATTTTATAATCAGATTTCAGCCCTGCATAAATCAGTAAGAGGCAGCTCACCGGATGCTGCGCTTTATTGGTTATGTCGGATGATGGATGGGGGTTGTGACTTAAGCTATTTGGCCAGACGTATCGTCAGAATAGCCTCCGAAGACATCGGCAATGCCGACCCCAGAGCCTTGCAGATTGCCATTAATGCGTGGGAAGCCCAAGAACGTCTCGGTAGTCCGGAAGGTGAATTGGCCTTGGCGCAAGCTATTGTTTATATGGCTTGTGCGCCCAAAAGCAATGCCGTTTATAAAGCGTACAACGCCGCCATGCGGGATGCCAAGCAAAGCGGCAGTCTGGGTGTACCGGTGCATTTAAGAAATGCACCCACCCAACTCATGAAATCCCTGGATTATGGCAAAGCCTATCGTTACGCCCATGATGAGCCGGAAGCCTATGCCGCCGGTGAAAATTATTTTCCGGATCAGCTTATCGGAACGCGTTATTACCAGCCAGTTGATCGAGGCCTGGAAATCAAAATCAAAGAAAAATTAAGGCATTTGCAAGAACTGGATAAGGGAAATAGATAGGATTTGGGCAGGAAACTCTACATAAGATTATTCATTTGAAACTCATCTTAAAAGTAATTACAATGTAATCACCCCGCTTTTAAAAAAGATGAGTCAACTATGCCACACTTAATCAAAATAGGAAATTCTCAGGGAATCAGAATTCCGCAACCACTTATTAAGCAAGCCAACCTTCAAAACAAAGAATTTGAAATTCAAGTCGTCGATAACGGTTTATTAATCACCCCCATAAAAAGTACAAGAAAAGGCTGGAAAGAGCAGTTTAAAAGCATTGCAGCATCTCAAATTGAGCAAGATTTTAATGAAACCAAC
>CAIQND010000360.1 GCA_903873045.1 uncultured Methylococcaceae bacterium
CCTACAGACTGACAGTTCGTTTCCAGTTACTCTCCACCCCACCTCACGGTGACGCAGTTACTTTCAACTACAGAGATTTTTGGCTTTCTCTGATACGGACTTTCACCGTATTAATAGCACGCCCTTACGGGCGTACGGATCCCGGCAGTCCATGCCGCGATGACGGCTTGAAGGTTTTCAGTTATTTATAAGATTTGTGTTTATCGATATTTTTGTCCTGACTAAAGCGGGTAGACAGGTTTTCTATCCCTACTTTACTGTCCCGGTTTAAATTGACAGCCTTAAAATCCTATCTTTTCATTATCTTATAAATGCAATGTGTACCGGTATTGTTTACCGTTGTCGCCATGACTTCATAATTAAAACCAAAATCCCGGCAAATCATTTTGGGATCATGCTCGATACCGACAAATTCGGAATACGGAATATAAATCCGGGTTTCTGCATCACAAAAAGCACTGACTTGGGTAAAAAACCGTTCTAATATTTGACGTCCACCGTCTTCATTTAAACCAAAATCACCGTTGGAAGGATAATAGTTAAAATTAAATACGATAATATCAAATATTGTTAAAGGCACGTCATTAAACAAATCGCTATGTATAAAATCAATCGGTGCCAATGACGGGTTAAGCTTGATATTTTCAGCGGCACACTTAACGGCATCACTATTAAAATCGACTCCCAACACCGTTTTACAACCTATTTTTTTTAATAAAGAAGCAAAATAGCCGCTGCCGCAGCCCATATCCAAGCCCATGTCGGCGGGTTTTTGCTGAAGTATAAAATGTCCAAAAAATGAACTGGTGATGCCAAAGTCGGATGGAAATACATTTTTTGCAATAGTCAGGGTTATTCCATCCAACTCGGTAAGATAGGGCTGTCTATCCAAATAATAAGATAACTCCTCTTCTCTTTTTGCAATGCTCATTACTTGATTATTCATAATAACTCTGGGTTTTATATTAAAAAGGCTGGCACTAGAAACATAATTATACAGTCCCTCTCTTTGAAAAAGAGGGATTAGGGGAGATTTTTTAAATACCCCCCCAGACTCCAATGCCGTTAAATTAAGCGCCCGTTGTTTAAAAAACTGGAGTGCAATCGCTTCAGCTATTGCCTGTAAAAACAGCTAAAGCTGTTTGTAAATTTTCCCCTAACCCCTCTTTAGCAAAGAGGGGTTAGGGGAAAATTTTATTAGATAAATCCCCCTCAGTCCCCCTTTTTCAAAGGGGGAGGTGAATACTTAAAGCGGTTTTACTCCAGTGGTATGCTTAACTTAACGGCATTGTCTAAAAACAGATCAATAAGTCAGTTTTTCTGCAAACCGGTTAGTCGCAGAAACCAGCGCATCGATCATTTCTGCACCTTGGGCAATATGTCCGGCATTGGGCAATACGATATAGTCGGCATGTGGTAACGCCTGATGCAGCTTCATCCCCGCTTCTATAGGACAAACCAAATCCTGCCGTCCATGAATGATAAGTGTTGGAATGTTTTGTAAAAGGGGGCAGTTTTCCAGAATCTGGTTTTCCTTAATAAAATAAGCGTGCTTGGCATAATGCAATTCCATACGCACTTGTTTAACCATTTTATCCGTTACGTGCTCGCCGGGGCGGTCGGGTTTGTAATCATTACCTAAAGCAACCTGTCCACCCCACGCCATCCATTCTTTGGCGACCCGTCTTTTGGCCACCTCATCGCTGCCCCATAACGCGTCACAAAGACCTTGCACCAAATCTTCCCGAGCGTGTTCCGGAATGCTTTCAAGCAAGCGTTGCCATTGTTCCGGATAAATCAGATTGGCACCGATCTTTGCAAACCACTCCAAATCTTGTTGCCGCACCAAAAATACTGCACGAATAATCATGCCGACTACTTTTTCTGGATGCTGCTGGGCATATAACAAGGCCAGTGCCGCGCCCCAAGAACCACCAAACACCAGCCATTTTTCTATGCCTAACTGTTGGCGGATACGCTCCATATCATCAACCAAATCCTGCGTGGTATTGTTCTCCAATTCGCCAAAAGGCAAAGACAAGCCACAGCCGCGCTGATCAAAAAGAATAATACGGTAGTGTTCGGGATTAAAAAAACGGCGATGATCGGGTTTGGTTCCTGAACACGGGCCTCCGTGTAAAAAAACCACGGGAATGCCGTCAGGATTACCGCTTTGCTCGACATAAACAGAATGTTTGCTGCCCGTTTCAAGAAAAAAGGTGTGATAGGGAGGTATTTCAGGATACAGAATTTTCATTGTTTAAACAGGCTTAAATGCTTTTATTGAAAGGTCTTTCAAAACTTGATAGTGCTTTACATTGCCTGTAAAAATATCAAGCCCATTCGCCACAGCTGTCGCACTAATTAAAGCATCAGCCAGTTGC
>CAIQND010000361.1 GCA_903873045.1 uncultured Methylococcaceae bacterium
TCCAATATCAATTAAAGGCACAAGGTGCAAGGTCATTTTTATTCATTAATCTTTACCTTTGTAAAAGTATTCACCTCCCCCTTTGAAAAAGGGGGAGGTATCTAATAAAATCTCCCCTAACCCCTCTTTGTTAAAGAGGGGAACTGAATAATTACAATCCTTTAACCCTTAACCTTGCAACTTGCACCATTACCCTTTAACCTTTCGCCTCACATATTAACAAACATCTTTAAAATATGCCTGAGATACTGATCTACACAACCACTATTTGCCCTTACTGCGTGATGGCTAAACGCCTGCTCGATAAAAAAGGTGTCTCTTATACCGAGATTAACGTGGGCACCCAACCGGGTTTAAGAGAGGAAATGATGCGCAAAACCAAGCGCAGAACGGTACCTCAAATTTATATTGGTGACTTTCATGTTGGCGGCTTTGACGACTTATATGCGCTTGAGCAGCAAAAAAAACTGGATACTTTGCTGGGCGTAGCTTAAAGCAAGCAACCCAAAATCAAGCCATTCCCAAAGCAATGTGTCAATTAAGTTACACAAAGATGCCATTAAACCATTATAATTAACTTTTTTAAGAATAACATTTTACGTTACTTGCTACATTTATGAAAAAAAAGCCACTCAGTACGCCTAAAGCCAGCGCTTTAGATGTTAGTGCCCTTGAAAGCCAGGCCTTGTCAAAATTGAATGCAGGGCAATACAAAGAAGCCATTGAACTGTACAAAGCACTATTAAAAAATGCAAACAAGGCGGATTGGCGTCAAGCGTTAGCCCGATGTTACTTACAGAGAGCCTTGGGGTTTGCCACAAAAAGCATGATTAAAGAAGCGGTGGTTTTATGGGAAAATTATGCCCAATATGCCGAACCGCCTTATCAAGCTTTTGATCACTATGTCAGTTGGCTTTTGCAAACCAATAACATGGTAAAAGTTAAAACTTGTTTGGGGCAGTTATCAGCACAACAACTGGATGAACAATATCCTGACCTTGCCGGTTTATTGGGTTTGCTTATTATTACCGGAAAAATAACGTGCCAAGAGCTGTTGCCAGCCGATTCGGTTTTCATGAAGCATTTGATTTTTGCACAAGACGCGCTGAACGCTGACAAAAACAATAAGCTGGAAGACCTTGAACAGGCGCTACAAAAACTGCCGTTTCGTTCTGCTTTCCGTGATTTTCGCACGCTTATGAAAGCGGCTCTCTTGATAACCGAGTCAGTCGAACAAGCGCAAACGCTGTTAGCCAAAATCCCTGCTGATTCACCGTATCAACAAGCCTGCAAATTACTATTGGCGATGACGCATCAAGGCACCACCTTGGTTAATGAATTGGCGCAATTTACCCTGTCACAAATCAAAGTGGTCGAAACGGCAAAAAACTTCAATAAAAAGCAAATCGAACTACTGGATATCGTCACCAAACAAAAAGACCGCTTGTCGGACAAAACAAAATTTAATTTAGCCCTTCAGTATAAAGAGCTGTTGGGTGCCGATTTGGCACAAAATTACTGCCGGGCCGCACTGTCAACCTATCCTGCCGGGCAACGTGACTATATCAAACATTTTGGCACACTGAATGATTTTGATGCCTGGCGATTAAAAGCCCTTGCCTGTGAACACGATGGGGACTTTCATAGTTCCGAATATTATTGGAATCAAGGTATTGCTGTTTTAAAAAAACAGGGATCTGAAGGCGCTTTTAAGATAGCGCTCATCATGAGACATATCGCCAAGCATCAGGATGCACCCGAAGAAGCCATTCCTTGGCTAGTGGACAGCCTTGAGTATGACTCGGACGACCGTGATAGTTACATACAAATTCTTCGCTATTATGAACGGCAAACGCAAGAAATTGATACGTACAAAGAATGGCTGGATAAAAGTATCAACAAGTTTCCAAACGATGTTGAATTATTAGCGTTGGCAATAAAAGCCTCCGTGCGCAACAAAGCGTTTAAAAAAGCGACAAACTTTGCGCAGGACTTATTAAAAATTGATCCCGTTAACACGTTTGCCAAACAGGTTTTATTTACCAGTCACTTGGCACATGCCCGAAAATTAATTAAAAGTAAAAAGTTTCATCTGGTTGAAAAAGAAATCCAACAGGCAGAAAAGATAACCTTAAGTAAACGTTATCTGATGCAGGCGCAGTTAATGCGGGGCTTTTTGGTGTTGCTTTCTGAAGATAAAAACAGAGGCGAACAGCTCATTAAAGAAGCCCTGCAAAAATATAATGACGGCGTATTTAATGCGCATTTTTACGTCATGATGGAAGCACTGTTAATCAATTTTCCCATGGCACCCTTGCTAAAAATAGTGCCGCCCTTGGCAAAAAAGCTGGTATTGTCCCAGCAAGAAATTATTCAGCTGACGCAACAAATTCAACAATACGCTGATGCCGACACCGCTAACAAGGCACTATTGCATAAGGCACTGGAAAAAGTAAAAAGCGTTATTAAACAATCAATCAAACCGACTCTTGGCGAAGAGACCCTGTTAACACTCTGTCAATGTCTGGATGCTATCGGTCATTTTGAGTTAATACGTGTTTGTGTAAAAATTGCCCAACCGGTTTGGAACAAGCCTATCTGGATGTATTATCGTGCCTATTCAGAAGCCAATGGCAAACCGGGGGAATGTTCCAATATAAACAGTTTCCGATTACAAGACAGCCTTAAAGAAGCCCAAGAACAAAATGATATGCGCACCGTTTCGCTAATCGGTAATTTTCTCGATCAATATCATCAATCTCGTCGGCCGTTTGGTTTGAATATTTTCGATTCATTATTTGGCAATGACGATGACGACGATGATGAATATGAAGACTATGATGATGACGACGAAGAACCTATAGAAATACTGTTTGGTCATTTGCCCGAAAGCTTATTCGATAAAATCGTCGTAAAAACGACTGACTTGATTAAAAAATCCCCACCAGACCGACTGATAAAAATAATAGCAGCTGACTATTTACCAAACGACAAGACCCTGATACTTAGGCTATCTAATGATTTTGATCTACTGTTTGCTTTTTTAATGCTAAAAGCGGCGGATGACTTGGGTATTAATACAAACGTGACGGCCGCTAAAATTATTAAAGTCTTTTCTGATAAAGCAACGTCAAAACCCAAGCCATTTCCGTTTTTTTAACAAACAGCACACATTTATGAAAACACCTTACGAGATATTAGAGGTCAGTGAACAAGCCACAGATAGCGAAATCAAGCAGGCTTATTTACAAAAGGTGAAGCTTAATCCGCCTGACCGGGATCATGAAAAATTTCAACAAATACATGGCGCTTACGAAACCATTAAAAATGTAACCAGCCGCGAAAATTTCGCCCTGTTTAATTATCCGAAAGCTGATTTTGATGCACTACTGGAGCAGGTCTTTATTACCGGGCCAGTATTAATGAACGCCAATATTTTCCAGGCCTTGTTACGTGCCAGTATTGACGACAACACTTTTATGCCCGGCAACTCTAAAAAGACAACCGTATGAGTGACCTACAAAAAAAACGCTTGCTGGAAGAATTTGAGACGTATCTGGCGCAAACCGACCTGGCTGAAAATCTCGGCACTGAACCACCTGACTTAAGCACTTTACTCAGCGAAATGGCCGGTTTAAAAAGTGAAGTTAAAGCCGAAGCCAGGCATTTTAAAGCCACTTTGGACACCCTCAGTGGTGCTTTGGATAGCCTGCAAGCGGATAAAAAAACACTGGCCGACCAACTGGCCGCTCATGGCGATCACATCGAAGCTGTACGCAGTGAAACACAGCGCACTGTGCTTTTGGATATGGTTGATATTTATGATCGGCTCAGCGTAGGTTTTGGTGTTTTACAAAACTATAATCCGGTTTCCTCTTTGTTTGGTCATTCCCAAAAACAGGATATCCGCTTTATAGATGCCTTTAAAGAAGGCCAGTCCATGACGCTTAAACGCTTTGAACAGTTATTACAACGTTATCACGTCAATGCGATAGACTGCCTTGGCAAACCACTTGACCCTCGCACCATGAGTGCCGTTGAAATCAGTCATAACCCAGAGATTGACAACGGTATTGTGGTCGAGGAGCTGCGTAAAGGTTTTCTTTTTGAAGAAAATGTTTTGCGTCTTGCAGAAGTCAAAGTTAATAAAATCTAACCTACTATAAAAAAAAACTTATGAATGAAATAATTATCGGAATTGATTTAGGAACGACTAACTCGGAAGTCGCCATTGTAGAAAATGGTCAAGTGGTAGTCATTACCGACAACAACAAAAAAATCTTGCCCTCCTTTGTAGGCATTGATGATCAAGGTGATATTTTGGTGGGTGAAAGCGCCAGAAACCAATACCTGGTTTACCCGGAACGTACCGTTAAGTCCATCAAGCGTTTGATGGGGCAAGATATCCAAGTCGATCTGGCCGGACATGCTTATGCGCCACAAGAAATTTCTGCCATTATTCTAAAACGCCTTAAAGCCATTGCCGAACAATACCTTAATCAACCGGTAACTAAAGCCGTTATTACCGTACCGGCGTATTTTTCTGACGCTCAACGTCAAGCTACCCGCGAAGCCGGAGAAATTGCAGGTCTGGAAGTGGTGCGCATGATTAATGAGCCCACTGCCGCTGCACTGGCTTATGGTGGCAATCAGCAGGAACAAAAGCGTATGCTGGTTTATGACTTGGGCGGTGGCACATTTGACGTTTCGGTCGTCAATATTGAAAGCGGCGTGGTCGAAGTGCTTTCCAGTCATGGTGACAACCATTTGGGCGGGGATGATTTTGATCAACAAATCATTGAGCATATACTCGATCATCTTCAAGAAACACACGATGTCGATGCCCGCCAACATAGCAAGGCACTGGCGCGGATTACGCGTGCCGCTGAAAATGCAAAATTTGTACTTTCAGATGAACCTTTTGTAAAAATTGAAGAAGAATACTTGCTGGAGCATGAAGGTGCAGCGATTCATTTATCTTTAGAACTGTCCCGCAGCGATTATGAAGAAATGATCGAAGACTACATCAACGCGACCATTGATGCCGTTCATATCGCCATGAAAGGTGCCAAATTAACGCCCGCAGACATTGACGAAATTGTTTTGGTGGGCGGCTCAACGCGCACACCGTGTATTCGTGAACGACTTTTTGATGAATTTGGCTTTGAACCGCACAGCGAAGTCGATCCAGATTTATGTGTCGCCATGGGCGCTGCCACTCAGGCCGCCATGATTAGCGGACAAGATGTCAATGCCGTGTTAATCGACATCACGCCCTATACCTACGGCACCAGTGCAATAGGTTATTTGAATGATGAGTATTATCCGTTTAAATATGTCCCTATTATTCACAAAAACACCGCTCTGCCTAATCGTAAAACCGAAGCTTTTACCACCAATCATGATGGCCAGAAAGTCATTAGCGTAAAAGTTTATCAAGGTGAAGATCCTGATGCCTTGAACAATATAAAAATTGGCGAATTTCTGGTTGAAGGGTTACAGGATGTCGAGGCCGGTAACGTTATCACCATCACCTTGGCGCTTGATCTTAACGGGTTGCTTCAGGTTTCAGCACAGGAAAAAGCGACTGGCCTGGAAAAATCCATTACCATCAAAAATGCTATCTCCCGTTTTGAACAAGGCGAGTTGGATTCTGCCAAACACCGTATCAATACGCTGTTCGGACAAAATGAAGCCGGTCGTGTTATTGATAGCCATCAGTCACCAGAAATTGCAGCGGCTCTTAAACTGATCGCCAAAGCAGAAGCCTTGTTTGATAAAACCTCAACTGAAGACAAAGAGGATATGATTGATTTAATCGAAGACATAAACACGTGTATCGAAGCCGGACTTGATGACCGCCTGCAAGAAGCGGTCGTAAAATTAACTGATATTATTTATTATTTGGAATCCTGATGGATCGCTGCCCTTGCTGCAATGCACGCTTAACGGAGGCCATTTTCTGTCCTCGTTGTCAGGCTGATCTAAGCAGCGTTCTTGGCAGCGAACACATGGCAAGGTATTGGTTAAACAATGCCTTGCAGTTTTGGGCGATGCGTGAATCGTCTATGGCTATTCTGGCCTTAACCAAGTCTGTCAATCTTAAAAAAACCCGAACAGCACTGGTTTTTCGTGATTTTATTATCCACAGGCAATGTCAGCAAGTGTTGGCATTATTAGAGCAAAAAAAATGCATGGATGCTGAAAAACTGCTCAGCATGCTACGCGATTTAAACCCTGATGATGAATTTTTAAAACAGCTGTATGGGTTTACTGAATATTCGTTGGCAAAAGATATAATAGAAATCTCTACCCGACAAACAATAAAAATTTTCAATGAGCTCAAATCCAGATAATATATCGTCCCCCTGCATCAGTTTGTGTTATCTGAATGATGACACTATCTGCCAGGGTTGTTTTCGTTCCATCAATGAAATTACTCTATGGACACAAGTTGATGATAAAACACGCCGTCATTTTCTGGACAATGTTGAGCGTCGTAAAAAGACGCTCAGTGACAACGCGTAGCACTTACCTTGCTTATATTGTTGAAAAAGTCTATTGTACAGACATAATTAATCGAGGATATTTCCAATGAAACAATTACATAGAAAAGATTTATTCGGGTGGTCAGAGTTTAACAAGGAACGCAACCTGGATTTTCATAGTGTACTTTGGGTACGTGACGGTGGTAATGTTTTAATAGATCCGCTGCCCATGTCAGAACATGACCATAGCCATCTGCAACGCTTGGGCGGTGTCAATTTTATTATCATTACCAATAGTGAACATTGCCGTGATGCCGAACATATTGCAAACAGTACCGGGGCCCCGATTTATGGCCCGTCAGGTGAAGAAGATACCTTTCCTATTGCTTGTGATCGCTGGCTTCATGATCATGAAGAAATTGTGCCCGGATTAATCGCTTATCAACTTGAAGGCTCTAAAACGCCTGGAGAACTCGCTTTGCTTTTGGAGCACACCACCTTGATAACAGGTGATTTAATTCGATGTCAACTCGGCGGTGAATTATGTATGCTGCCGGAAACAAAACTCACTGATGTACACAAGGCGATTCATTCAATCAAGCGTATTGCCGAGTTGCCCGGTATTAAAGCGGTTCTGCCCGGTGATGGCTGGCCGTTATTTAATCATGGCAGTGAAGCGCTGCATCGCCTGGCAAGATCACTTTAGCAGGCTATCAAAAACCCGTTAAAGTCGGTTATAGAACACTGATTATACGGATTTCAACGAATTTTATTTTTAGTTGAAAAAAATTAAGTGTTTATAGGCACTTCGATTTGTCGAGTTACGCTGTCGCTAATCCGACCCGACTCCCTGCTATCTGTGTGGTATTTTCATCTCAATTTTGTATTTTATAAAAACATCTTCTATCATTTAGCAATGGGATAATTAATCGTCCATTTATTAAAGTCAGGAGTAACAAATGTATATCATCGATTTAAGGCACAGCCCTAGACGATCATTAACCACAAAACGCATAGCCGAACGGCGCAAGATTACCTCTGAAGGGTTAAAAACTATAAACAACCATCCTGCCGACTGTTCAAAGTTTAATCGTCGCACCACAGAAAGACGCACTGATAGGCGAAGATTACCTGATCGTCGTGAAAAATACGCACGAATTAAGTTTACTCAGGCAGAAAAAAAGTTAATCGAAGATGTGTATCTGGTCGACTTGGAGCAAACGCCTTAAAATCAACTCTCGCATACAAAAACCGCTGAATAACCGATTTGACCAGACTTAACTTCACTTACTCTTTAAGTCGATTCTCATTACTAATGCCATGGGGCACATGGGCTGCAGCGACATGCTGAGCGGCAGAATCACAATGCCCCCTTTGATCATCAAAGAAAATATCCGCGCCAAATGCTTTCAAAAAAGCGCCCTTTGACATCCCGCCTAAAAATAACGCTTCATCGATACGAATTCCCCAAGCCCTCAATGTTCTAACCACTCGTTCATGAGCAGGGGCTGCGCGTGCTGTTACCAAAGCCGTCCTGATGGGTGATGATTGAGAATCAAACTGGGTTTGGATATAATGTAAGGCACCCAAAAAATCCTTAAAAGGGCCGCCAGGCAACGGTTTTTTTGCTTCATGACGTTCATTTTCGGCAAATACGGCCAAGCCTCGCTGTTGATAAATACGTTCTGACGCATCCGAAAACAATACCGAATCCCCGTCAAAAGCTATACGCAACTGGCTGGACGTGTTGGTCAATGAAGAGCCGCATAAAATGGTCGCCGCTGCAAAACCGGCCTCCAGTGTCTTAACAACATCATCAGCATTGGTTGATAAAAACAAATGCGCTCCAAATGCAGACATATAGTGGTAAGGTGATGAGCCACTGGTAAAGGCGGCGCGGGTAATAGCCAAACCATGATGAGCAATGGAATTGAAAATACGTAAGCCTGTATCAGCACTATTTTGAGACAACAGAATGATTTCAACGAAGGGATCATCAAGGCAACTCTCATTGAGAGCCAGTAATTTCTTAACCAAAAAAAATCCGTATCCGGGTGCCAAGATTTCGTCTTCATGTTCTATCTGATAATGACAAAAAGCCTCTTTGCCTTGGGTTTCAAATATCGTATGTGAATCATCCAGATTAAATAAAGCCCTGGAGGAAACGGCGACAACCAATTTTTGTTTGCTCATAATCACAATAGCCTTGTCACTCAATATTACCTGACTAAAACGGCATTCATATTAAGTGATTTTTTTATTTTAGCGGCATACAAAACCGCGTTCTCTTTATTTTTAAAGCCATCCACCCTGAGTTGGTAAGACTTTACCTTATTAATATCAACGACTGTCACTTTAACGGGAATGCCTTTTTCCAGCAATTGTGACGTTTTTCTTTTAGCAGAACTCAGTTGCTTATAGGTAGTCAGCTTAACAGACCACCCGGAAGCAACCTTAGCATGGCTTGATTTCTTGTTGGTGGTTGTTGCTTTAACCACTGTCTTTACCGGTTTTTTTTCTGCAACAGCCAGTATATCTTTCTTTTTTTGAGCACTGGATTTATTGGGGGCCGCCTGTTTTTTAACAACCCTCGTCACATTACTTTTTGCCAAAGCAGGTGATAATTTAGGCTTATCACTACTGTTTTTTTTTATCGCTGTTATTTTTTTAGGCGACACTTTTTTGACCGTTGCTTCCGAGCGTTTTATATTTTCCGGTACTACGATCATGGTTTTTGAATTATCAAGCCGTGCCACGTTATTAACCTTTTTATTTAACGGCTCACCAGGAAATTCACTGTTGTTAATGTCTATATCAGCATTTTTTTCAGAAATACTGCTCATATCTTCTTCAAGGATGGAAACCAGCTCGGTTACTTTTGACACATCATTTTTTACGCGTGAAACAATGACACCCATAATCACTGCCGACAATAAGGCTACCAGACCAAAACCCAACGCAGCGTAAGTGATGAATCCGGCTTTTTTAACTTTATTTTCATAGTCATTTATCTGCTCTTTAATACTTTCCTGCTCCGCTACAACAGAGCGGAAGGCCGTTGTTTCTGTCTCATTAATTAAAGGTTCTTGCGGATAAATGGCCTGGTTACCAAGGGGGTTTGGCATCACTTTTTCCGGGTTTTCTTCTTGAAGCAAAAAAGAGTGGGCTAGGTCATTATCAAGCGCACACTCACTGTCCTCACAATCGAAAACAGCATTATCAGTGACTACAGCACTTTGTTTTTTAAATTTATTAGCCCAACTGACATGATCAACCGCCCGCCTACGAGAAATTTCTTCATCCAATAGATCATTAACATCTTCAATCAGTGTTTCATCAAAATCAGTGCTAAAATGACCCGCAAAAATCCGAACTTCTTCAGTTTCCATGCGCTTATTTTGCTCTGTCGGCTCAACAACCGGCCGAGCAAACTCCGAGGCATCATCAGTTCTTTCAAATTCATCATGATTATCAAAGCCTGCATCAACCAGCAATCTGTCGATGGCATCTTCATCCGGCATCTCATCAAAATCCGTTCTGGAATAAATAACTGAATCCTCAACGTCTTCAACGGCTGTCAGTCTATCTTGTTCAACGGATTCAACAGGTTCAATGATAAACTGATCAAAATCTGAAAATTTATCAGCCAGATCTATATCATCAATCACTTGGGTCTTTACGTCCCTATCATCTTCTTCAAGATCATCTTTGACCTCAAATTCTGACTTGCCCAGTAAGCTATCAATGATTTCGTCATCGTCATTAAAATGCTTCAAAGGGACAAGGTATGGCTCTTCTTTATCCCGCATCACATCCAAGTCAGCTAAAATAAAATCATCCTCTTCCTCAGCGTTGAACTCAGCGGAAAAACTATTCCGTCGGTGTGTTTGTTTTTTAGTCATAGTTGAGTTAATGGATAAAGGGCAGTAATAACAATAAAAATAGTAGTTTTTTATCGACATTAAAAAAATATTGCCTTATTTTAATACCAATAAAATTTAATGTTCATAAAGTTTTATTGATTTAATGCTAAAATTCTAAAAAACAATTTTATTGAAAATATAATGCAACTAGCTATTACTGTTTTAGGTAACCATCAGATCAACTTTATCGGTGAAATATTGCCCGTTGTGCGCGATTGCAACTGTAATATCCTGGAAATAAGATCATCCCATCTTGGCCAATCAGCTGCCGCTTACCTGCTCATTCAAGGTAACTGGAATCAAATTGCCAAATTTGAAAACACATTGGAGAACATCCAAAAGCGTCTGGCAATAAAAATACATACCTTGCGACCTGATCAAAAGGACAAAGAAAAAGACAAAGACAAAGACAAAGGTAAAGATTGCATACCTTACTCCTTGGAAACCATTTCACTGGATAAGGATAGCGTCGTAGAGTCTATCACCACTTTTTTGTTTGATCGTGACATCACGATAGAAGAAATAAGCGGCAGTTCATACCAGGCTCCCTATATTCAATCGGCTGTATTTTCAACCAAATTTGTCATTTTAATCCCGCCCCAGCTCCCTCTTTTATCACTACGGGAAGAGTTTCTGGATTTTTGCGATGAATTAAATATCGATGCCATTCTTGAACCCATAAAACGTTAGGAGCAATAATGACCGAGATAACTATTGGCAGTGCCGTACCTGATTTTGAAGCGCCGTCTACCGGTAATAAAACCATCAAATTAACCGATTACCGGGGGCACTTTGTCGTTATTTATTTTTACCCCAAAGATAATACGCCCGGTTGCATCCAGGAAGGTCTTGCCTTTCGTGACGCTATTGAAAAATTTACGGCATTGAACACTGTTATTTTAGGCATCTCCCGCGATACCGTCCGGGTACATGAAGGCTTTAAATGCAAACAGGCATTTCCTTTTGACCTGCTTTCAGACACTGATGAAAAACTTTGCCAATTATTTGAAGTTATAAAACTAAAAAACATGTACGGCAAGCAGGTTCGAGGAATCGAGCGAAGTACCTTTCTAATTGACCCTAATGGCATATTGATCCGTGAATGGCGTAAAGTAAAAGTTAAAAACCATAGCGAAGATATTCTGGAAGTTTTAGCTAAAACGACTAAAAACAGCCCTGCCTCGGAATAATCAACTTTAAATTAGTCATCACTCCCGCCATATTTGCTAAATCAACGCACTAACACGCCCCCATTCATTTTGCCTTGAGCCACACGGATCAAGCCATCGCTTGATGCCGGTTTTTGCAAAACCGGCCCGCCCAAAAGATGCTGAACAAAAAAACCGACTGTTGCACGTCGTGTCGTAATGCGCACCTGACGAGAATCTGCCGTGCCGCAACGGCAAATGCCATAACCAAATCGATCCGGCTCGTCCAACATCTGCACATGATCGGCATCCTTCAGCGTCAGTTGTACGGTTCCAGAGGGGGCTTGCTCAAAGAAACGCTCATAATTGGCCGACTTTGGTGCGCAAACGCTGGAAGCTCGCCAGGCAACTTCCGCACCGATAAGAAGCAAAGGTACGTGTAGCTCGCTAAGCAAACCATGCACCACAGACACATTGCCGTTGTCATCAGGATCAATGGCCACTACGCTGGCAAACACACCGTAACGGGCTGCGGCAAGCACAGCGTCCTTTCCGCCCATCGAATGACCGGCAACGCCCATTCTCTTGGCATCAACCCCTTGTGTTTTAATCAACCAGTCAGCGATAACATTCGCGTTATGGGCTAGCTCTATATCGCTGGTAAAAGGCGAATACCAGCCATGTACGGCCACAATAAACCCCCTTGAAGCCAATGCACGGGCGTAACTCTCATACTGGTCATCCGTTGCCATAAGACCTGGCAAAAAAACAATGGAAGGTGCCGATGCCTTAGGATGAGCAGGCTGAAACAAGGCAACCAACAAGTCTTCACCTTGATGATTCACAGCTATTCGCGTAGAAATAACGGACTCAGGGCCAGGGCCGGCTAAATCTCCGGACGGCATATCAACAGCATCCATGACCAGCGTTTGGCCGGGACTTACTATTCCGACAGTACTACAGCCAACCGTCAAAAAAGACAGGATACCGGCAAAGATAAGTTTTAGATGCATTTGTAAAATCCAATGAAACATAATAAAAAGTAATCATTCAGTCCCCCTCTTTGAAAAAGGGGGAGGGGAGAGCATAGCGAGGGGGGCTTGAATAACTAAATAAAAAAGCCCCCCGTCCGGGTACTGATAAAAAACAAAAATCAAGCATTCGACCCCCCCTATTTAAGAAGGTTCAGAATAAAAATACTATCTAGTCATTTTTTAACAAATCTTGACCCGTTTACCGTGAGGGAGAGGTTATAATATAGATTAATACTGATTCGTTAAACCCCCGTTTTTTCTTAAATACAAGCCTCTTTACCATGAATTTATTAATCAAATACCTGTCGCTTTGCTGGTTTAAAAATAATCCCGTTGATTTATTTCCCTCAAAATCATTTATATGGAAAACGGTCGCGTTTTATCTCATTTCAGGCATTATTGTTGAGGGTCTTATTTCTGATCCTGCCGATGGTACGCTCGAAGTCTTGTTACGAACCATTATGGCTTTTTCGTCCGTCGCCGCGTTAGTGTTCTTCCTCAAAAAACGGCAAAATTTCTTTCAATTATTTACGGCTATTTTTGTCTGCGAAAATTTTATTATGACGCTGGCCACGGCCACCGAAGGACTGTATTTTGCAATGGTCATGCAGCATCATGAATACGCCGAAGAAATATCAATTGGCATTGGTGTCGTGCTGGTTGGCTGGTATTTAGCCATTGTCAGTTATATTTTGCGACAAGCCTTTGCCTTTAAAATGAGCCTTAGCGTTATTTTAGCGTTTAGTTATTTTATTTTAACTTACGGCATTCCGATGCTTTTTATGGATATTTAAAAAGATAAATGTCCCGTAGGGGCAATCCCTTGCGGTTGCCCTGCACTTTTAACATCTTGACATTAAAGGGCAGGCGTAAAGCCCACCCCTACGAAATTAAAAATCGTGTTGATTAATAATCGATATTTTAAAGCCGTCCTGCCCTACAAAATCACAAAAACCTTGATCAATAATACCTAGCTCAGTGAGCTGTTGTAGATTAAGGCGATTATCAATCAGGGCTGATTTGACTAAAACAAGTTCTCTGGCTGATAGCCTGCCTGCCAACCAGACCGCCAAGCTGTCTGAGCTTATATCCCAGGATGCTTTAATGGCGGCATTATCCAGCTCAACAATGTCCGGTGACCAGATGACAATTTTTTGTGGTGCTGCCTGTTTTAAAATATCTGTTACTGAATAAGCGATAGAGAAATTACTTTTAAGACCTTTGATTAGCAAAGCCATCTGCTGCATGGCTAGAATCGCCATTCTGTGCGCGGTGGTATCGTCAAATTGCCAGCGTTGTTGAGCCACTCTGACTTGATCGGCAAAGCCCCCCCCCCCCGGAACAATAACCACTGCGCTATCGGTATGATTTTGCTCCAATTTATTCAGGCAGTTAAGCAGCGTATCCGCTTTTGACAAGCTGCCGCCCAGTTTAACGACGATCATTTTTCAGTCAGTTGTTGCAATAAATCAAGCATTGCAGCGGCTTTATCAAAGCTTTCCTGATATTCATCGTCCACCATCGAATCATTAACGATACCGCCACCGGCCCAACAACGAATGGTGTTTTTGGAATGAACCAAGGTTCTAATGGCAATGTTGGTGTCCATATTGCCGTTAAAACCCATATAGCCGATGGCACCACAATAAACGCCGCGCCGATTGGGTTCCAGTTCTTCAATGATTTCCATCGCCCGAATCTTGGGTGCGCCGGTAATGGATCCGCCCGGAAAACAGCTTTTTAATAAATCCAGAGCCTGTTGATCCTCAGCCAATATGCCGGTTACGGTACTGACCAAATGATGCACAGTGGCATAGCTTTCCACATTGAATATAACCGGTACTTTAATCGACCCTTTTTTGCAGGTTTTGCTAATATCATTACGCAACAAATCAACAATCATCAGATTTTCTGCTTTGTCTTTATGGCTGTTTTCAAGGGACTTTATTTCTGCCAGATCTTCAGCATCGTCCAGTTTTCTGGGACGTGTACCTTTAATCGGTTTGGTTTCAACCAGGCCATCGGTCAGCTTTAAAAAACGCTCTGGCGATGAACTTAAAATTTGCACGTCCGGCAAATTAAGATAAGCACTGAAAGGGGCTGTATTTAATTCGCGCAGTAACAGATAAGCAGTCCAGGGATTACCTTCGCATTCAGCGACAAATCGTTGTGCTAGATTGACCTGATAACAATCGCCTTCCTTAAGATATTGTTTAATCCGGTTAAAGGCTTTTGTGTAGGCCAACTTATCCATATTGGACTCAATCGGGCCAACCACTTTAAAAGATTCTTTGGCTTGCTGTTCAGGTAATTGACTAAATCGGGCGATTAAATCGCGCCAGTATTGTTCATCACAATCATGCCCGACCAACACACTTTTCTGTTGCTGATGATCGACAATAACCGCCCATTTATAAATACCGACGGCCATATCGGCAATATGTTCTGCATCTTGGGCAATAACCGGCAACGTCTCTAGGCGACGCGCCAAATCATAAGAAAAATAACCGATGGCACCGCCATTAAAAGGATAATCATTATCGCTGATAAAATCAGCTATCAGCTGTTCTTTGACCAGATCAAAGGGATCGGCACTGGATGTTAGCGTTACATGATTACGGGTAATTTCTGTTATACCCCCTTGCGTTACCAAGGTGCATACCGGATCAGTTGCGATAATGTCGTAACGTCCCTGGCTGCCCCCCGGATAACCACTATCTAAAAAAACAGACCAAGATTGGTCTGCAATTGAGGAAAAAAGCGCTGAACTATCAGCAAAATAAGGCAGTTGAAAAGTAAGTTGTTTGGGTATCGGCATTTATAAAGCAGTTTGGGTGGAGAAACGAAATAACCTGAAAACTGACAAAGCAGCGCCCGGGAAAAATTTGTTTAAGGCCTGTGGCTAACTGAACGGAAAAAACATATAAACTGCGGCTACCTACTTAAGGCGGGACAATTTAAGGTTAAGCCGTTCGCTGAGCGGAGTCGAAGCGGATCACTCGCTTCGCCTCCGCTCGGCGAACGGTCTCTTTTGATGCTTTATCATTAAGTTAACCGTATTGACGGTTAAGCCTTTTTGCTTGTCCCGTCTAAAGTGGGTAGCCTAAACTGCCGTTAAATAACATTAGGCATCGGGCGCGTCCGCTACTTGGGGGAGCGACTAAAAGATTGGGTTGCTCTTACTTAAAGCCCTCTCCAGCGGGAGAAGGAGCAAAGTTACTTGTGTCCCCCAAGTAGCGGATGCGCCCTTAGGTATCTTGGCTAACAATACTTCGGACAGTTTTAAGTTATTGAAATAATATATTATTTTACGAATAGATTCAAAAAACCGATTGATTATACTAAAAAATAACTCTTTAATTTTAAATTGGTTAGAATTTAATGTGGCTCTGTATATTTTGCATGAGTTTGATTTAATTCTCCACAAATCGCCACAAACCTTGTTATTCGTGAAGTACCCATTATCAAAACTGTCCGAAGTATTGGGCTAAAGGTGTAATCATAAACTGATTAATGACTGGTTTCCAGTTACATAATGGCATAAAGCCTTTTTTACAGAATTAATCGTCTTTTATTGGCCACAAAGACATAAAATTTCTTGTTTTTAACGATTCTTACGATTCTTTATGCCAAATACTGTATGAGTTATCTAAAATGTAGCTGCCCACTAAGTCCACCGCTATCAAGTTAAGACGTTCGCTGAGTGGAGTCGAAGCGATTTTTCTGGCTTCGACTCCGCTCGGCGAACGGCTTCCGCCTAGTTCCACGCTCCAGCGTGGGAACGATAAGGGGCGAGTTGCTTTAACGCCTTATTGTTGCGTAATGCTCACGACATTGGTGTCACCATTTTGTACAACAAGGGCGGTATTAATCGTGGCATTCGTATCCGTTATGTTTTGATTAATCGTCGCAACATTGCCGTCGCCGGTCTGATTGGCCGCTATCGTATCCAACCCGCCTACGCCTTGCGTTATCGTTGAGGTATTATACGAGCCAGTTTGAGCCAAGAACGTATTAGCGCTGGCACTGCTTTGCGTCACATTGGCAATGTTGGCATTACCGTATCTATTTTAAATCCCCGGGTAAATGCCAAAAGTAACAAAAAAATATTGACATAATCCAATAAAAAACGCACTCTTTCCGCACTTTGAAAGTTCAAGACCTACAGGCTGAAATAAACGCCATTTACCAAGAAATCGTTCTAATGGAAAGTAGCGCGGCACAGGCTATTGTCAAAAAATTACTGAATATCATAGAACGCTTGGCGGGAGAAAATGATACTCAGAAAATCGAGCTTCAAGAACTTCGTGATGAGATTAATCGCCTGAAAGGCGAGCAAGGAAAGCCTGACGTTAAAGCAAATAAAAAGAAAGAAAGACGGTGATATCTCGTCTGAGGCAGAGCGTAAGGAAGCCGAGGCCAATGCCAATAAAGACGCAGCAGCTGGCCATGACGAAACGACCGAAGATACCTCGGATAAAAAGAAAAAACGCAATCGTAAACCGAAACTGACAACGATAAAAATAGACCGCGAGGAGATATGTTATCTGAACAAAGACGGGCTACCGGATGACCTAATAGCTAAAGGCCATGAGCCGGTCGTGGTTCAGAACATGATCATCA
>CAIQND010000362.1 GCA_903873045.1 uncultured Methylococcaceae bacterium
CTCATGGTTAAACTCTTGGGTGGATAATGAAATGTAGTGAATTTCAATTATATCCGAATATACCCAGGAGTTTAACTTTCTTTTATGCATCTATCTTACTGTTATTAAATGAATAATGCTGTTTAAGGTAGCAGTATTAGAGTCTGACCCTATTGATTACCAATTTAATTATTTGAGTTGATACACTAAATAAGATAAGAACTTCAATAACTCGTCATCACTTATAGCATATTGTTTGGCTGTATCTCGTATAACTGGTGCAGTAGCATCTTTTGAGTTTATCAAAAAAGTTGAAATAGTAATTTGTGACAGCTGTGTTTGATTTAGTATTTGTAAATTTTCTAAATCATTATCTGTTTTTATATTTTCTGATAGTTCAGGATTAATAATTTCTTTTCCTGAATTATTAATAACTAACGCTTCAATCAAACGACTTATTATTTGGCTTTTATCTGCTTTGATTAGAGACAATGCGCAAGCCTCATTGATAAGTAAATTAATTCCAATATTACGAGGCAAACGTGAACTGTGATACCATAAATTTTGAGCTATTTCATAGTGTTTCAAGGCTTGATTTACATCATCGTTTTTACGTCGTTGTAACCTCAAATCTCCAGCAAGAATTTGAGACTGGAAAATAGTTTCCCAATTGCTAGTAAATGGTGTGGCTATAGCGCGTTCAGAGGCAGTAATAGCTTGGTCAATATTATTATTTCTAATAAAAGACGCACTTAATTGCATCCAACCATCAGCTACCATAGGAGCATGGTTAGCGGCTCGTTGGTATACGGCAAGAGCTTCTATCATCTTTCCATTTTTTTCCATGTAAACAGCGGCTTGAGTACTGCAAGCCGCTAGATGATTTACATCACCATAACCTAACCAAAACAAAAAAATTAAAGCAATTATTGGAAACCAACTAAATAATGATGGTTGAAGTAATATATTTATCTTAAACTTAGGCAAAAGAAACAGCGAGATAAAAACTAAGGCAACAATAATAGACAACCAACCTTCAAGTATTTCAGGAAAAAATGTTGATTCCAAAAATGTTAGTATCATCCATATCACACCTAATACAATTCCAGCGACTATATTGGCTCTACTTATTAAAACGCCTATAACAGAAAATAAAACAACAAACGAAATACTAAGAGATTCTGTTATTAAACTACCAAAAAATAATTTTTCAGGGTCATGAAAATACGCCTTATCATAGCCATCAGGCATTGCTATTGATGTAATTAAAAGAGGTAATGTTTGCGTTAGGGTATGCCCTATAATTCCTCCTATTAATAATAAATTTGCATCTCTTGCAAGTAATTTATAGGTTTCCGTACTGTTTGCCAAAATACGCAGAATATAAAAAAAACAGATATAACTAATAAAGTCAGCTAAAGCAGGATTAATAGCGGATAGATAGGTCGTTGCTGTTGATGGTAAAAGGATATTAGCAATATAAACCAATCCTGCTATAGCGTATTCAGAAATTACGATAGTACTGAAGCCTAGTAAGATTATTTCTCGCCATGTCAGTGTTAATGCCTGCTTACGTTTTTTAGCTGACGGTCTATCGAGTTTTTTAGATGATCCTATAATGATTTTTTCAGCAGACTCTAAAGCAGAATCTTTAGAAATATTAGTAGCTACATAATCTGCTAACGCTTCACGCCAATTTTCTATTGATTTTTTGTAAAAAAATAAAGATGCAATTAATGAAATTTCAGCAAAAATATAGTTTTTTCCAACTAAACTAGCTTGTATCGCTTTTAAATCATTAAATTTTCCATTTGTATCGGCTGAAATTGAAAAATATAGCTCAACTACAAAAGAAAAACATAGAACAACGATTATATAGAATAGTAATTTTTTTATGGCTTCTAATAACTCGAAATCTTTATTTTGCAAATGTGCTAATTCGTGAGAAAGTACAGCTTCAAAGGCTTTCGGGTTTGATAAGAAACGTTGACGAAAAATAGTTGGAAAAACTATAACAAAACGACGTGGTTTGCCGAAATTATAAGTTTGTGGTGGAGGCAATGTTTTACCTTCATCATGTATAACATCACTGCTACCATAAATCAGCAATTCAGTTTTTTCAAAAATAGGAAAATGTTCTTTTATTGTTGCGTAATTTAATTCAGGCGCAAGTTGTTGTGGAGTAATTGATTTACAAATAGATAATATTTCTGTCAGACGATTTTCTTGTAAAATTATTGAAACTTTATAAAACCTAAATCCTGCAAGCTAACACCTTATATTATTTAATAATCGTTATAAATCAATGGTATAATACAGTTATCAGGTAATCTTACAGGTCATTATTTTAATGAAAGCAACGTCATCAAAAAAACAGAAAAAAGCCA
>CAIQND010000363.1 GCA_903873045.1 uncultured Methylococcaceae bacterium
AACGGGTATGGCAATGCCGCACGTTAGCCCCGCATTTTTTGCTGCGGCGGTTCGCTTAAAATAAGAGTGTTCAAATTTTTTCAGTACAATGGGATGCCCTTCAGCCCATGCCTTTCCAGGCAAGCCTTCATTATAGGCAAATGTTTGATGCTCACTATCCGCTTTAAAAGCGATTAACTCGCCATATAACCCAGAGCCAAATTCCAGTTGGGTTCGGTCTTTGTCTGGAATCCATATTTCAGTGACTTTAATAAAGGTTTTCATGGTTCTTTGCAGGAGTTAAGGCGTTTTTATTTAAACAATTCTGACATGGCAATCACATTTTTAGCCATTTCGCCCAAGGTAATATTTCTATCCATCGCCAACTTTCTCAGCGTATGGTAAGCCTCGTCTTCGGTAAAGTTTTGGGTTTTGATTAAAATGGCTTTGGCTCTATCCATCTGTTTTCGGTCTTCAAGTTTTACACACGCATCTTCCAAGGCAATTTTGAGCGCTTGTTGATGTTTAAAGCGGGCGATAGCCACATTAATAATCGTGTTAAGCCGCTGGTACTCAAGACCATCGACTATAAAAGCACTAATGCCAGCTTTAATGGCCTGATTGATGGTGTCGATATTGCCGTCACTGGCAAACATAATGACTGGTAACGCAGTTTGATTACTAAGTGATTGTAAGTCAGTCAATAATTTTTTAGAGGGGGTATCCAGATTAAAGATAATGATATCCGGGGTAATTTCCTTGATAAGTGCTAAAAATGCTGGCGTATATCGGATTTTAAGAAACTGGTAACCCTGATCTTCAAGGCTGTTTGCCAGCAACGTATTATCAAGATCGCTTTCAATCAATAATACATTAAGCCTATTCATGAGAGTACGGGTTGCCAGTGTTTGTATAAAAGGGGCGTTGGTGCACCAACGATATTGCATTTGAAACGGTGTTGTTATTTAATCAAGCAGCTATTGTGCCAGCCTGGTTAAAATAAGTTGGGTGTGTTTTTTATTCAATCATTATAAGCGATTATGAGTTGCTAACAGGAACAATGATTGATGGGTCGAGCGGGGGAACGGCTGAAATTCGCGCCTTAGTGGTGCGCAAAGGGTAGGTAGGGGCAGAAAATCTTCAACTCAGACCGACTTATTCTATTGGCAATCAAAAAATGCTTTTCTTCGTGTTCTTCGTGGTGAAATCTTTTGCCTTTGCCTTTCATGTTCTTCGTGGTGGCAATCTTTTAAGGTTTTTTGGGCATCCTTCATTCCTCGGTTTACACTTTTTACAATTACTATCGCGTCGGGTTAGCAAAAGCGTAACGCGACAGACATTATTAGCACTTTTTGTGCTAAAAAAGTGTCAACTACTGTTGGGCTTCTATGAAGGATGCCGTTTTTTGGCTTACATCAGTTTCGAATAATTTTAAAGTTCGTTATTAAATGGTATTGGCCACCCGCTGGAATCTCTACAACATCAGTGTCTACATTGCCTGGCTCAACGCAGATAAAGCGCTGGTAATCATCGTAGGCCAGATCAGGCATTTTTGCACAGATATCGATCCAGGGATTCCATATTACGGTCGTTTTATTGTTGGTCGAGGTAATTACGATTTGGCGATTAAAGGAACGGTCGTCAATGATTAACTCGTTGTTGACGTTTGTATAAATCCTGTCAACTTCATTGGCAATAGCCAGTGCACCGGATTGGTTTTTTTCTTCACCATCATCCAGTTTGTACAGATAATGGGCGTTCTCCAGTCCTAAAATTTGCACGTCGTTTATATCTCCTACACTAAAGTAGGCGTGCAGAGCTTGGGTAATGGAAAATGCTTCGGTGCCGGTATTGTGGGTGATGAGTTCAAGGGTGAGGGTATCACCCACTGAAATCTCAATATCCAGAGTAAAGGCTTGTTGCCAGTAATTTTCGCTTTGTTGGGTGTTTTGGAATCTTAATTTTATTGTTGTTTCAGTTTCCGAGGTGGCTTCGGTTGCTAAAACTGTCCATAAACCATTACGGACAAAGCCATGGTCAGGGCGATTAATATCAAGGGGGTCAGGGCCAAACCAGGGCCAGCAGACGGGGATTCCACCTCGGATGGCTTTACCTTCTTCATAATGAGATTTTTGGCTGAGAAATAGAAGATCTTCGGGCTCATTAGTCGGTTGGAATGAAAGCACTTGGGCACCATATACCGAAATCAAGGCGGTAGCGCTGGAATTATTAATCAGAATGAACGGAAAACCACTGTTGCCTTTTACGAACTTGAGTTGACCGGTAATCCCGAATTCATTGTTTAACTGGTCAATATTCATGTTGTTTACCTTGGAAACTGTTGCGTGATAAGTAAGCAACTAAAATTAGAATGCGCCGCAGCGTTATGTTATTAAAAAATTGAGTACAGGTTTCTCTGGATTGCAGTGGATGAATCCTGTTTAGAATAACCGGGCACTATTTGTCATCGTGCAGATCCGAGTTTGTTGACGCCACTTTGGGGTAAACAAACTCGAATATCAGCTTAAGATTATGTCGGAAACCTATAGCGTCAAAAAGCCAATATTTTCGAAAACGGCTACCGTTTTGCTATTGACTAAATAGCCATTTTTACTCAATGATTTTTGGTCATGCGGACTAATGATGTCATGAGGTGATTGCTGCGAAGTGTCTACAGAGACACACCATTTTTTACCCTTGATAACAGGGAGTTGTATGGTGGTATTTTTATCCGACATATTCATTACAATATGCAAATCGGCTTCTTTGCTTTCCATACCTGCCAAGGTAAATGCCAAGATTCTGGCCTCTGAATCATTCCACAATGGCTTGTCAATCTCGCTGCCATGCCATGTGATATCGGCCTTGTGTTGCCCTGCGATAATGCCGCCCGTTAAAAAACGTCGACGCATAATAGACGGATGCCTTTTGCGTAAGGCTATCATCTGTTGAACAAAGCGCAACATGTCAGCGTTTTTGGAGGTCATATTCCAGTCTATCCAGCTTAATTCGTTATCCTGGCAGTAACCATTGTTATTGCCATGTTGGGTATGCAATACCTCGTCTCCCGCCAGCAACATCGGAACTCCCTGGCTGAGCAGTAAAATTGAAAAAACATTTTTTGCCTGTTTTCTACGAAACTCGACAATAGCTGTGTTTTCGGTGTCGCCCTCAATACCACAGTTGTAACTGAGATTATTGCTGCATCCGTCCCGGTTATTTTCACCGTTGGCATCGTTATGTTTTTCGTTGTAACTGAATAAGTCATGCAAGGTAAAACCATCATGACAGGTTACAAAGTTGATGCTGTTTATGGGTAATCTGCCCTGGTGCTCGTAAAGGTCGCTACTGCCGCAGATACGGGTAGCCAGTTCATTTAACAAGCCCTTGTCGCCGCGTACAAATTGCCGGATGATATCCCGGTAGCGGCCATTCCATTCAGCCCAGCGATAACCGGGAAAACTACCCACTTGATAAAGACCGGCGGCATCCCAGGCTTCGGCAATCAATTTGGTTTTGACCAATTGTTCTGAAAGCTCGATGCCCCAGAGTACGGGCGGATCTTGCAGAACTTCCCCTTGTTCGCCGCGAGCCATCGCACTGGCCAGATCAAAGCGGAAACCATCGACATGCATTTCTCTGACCCAATATTCAAGGCAGCTGATAATGAAGCGGGCGACCAGTGGATGGTTGGCATTGACGGTGTTTCCACAGCCGGTATAGTCTCGCAAAACACTTTTATCATTTTGATCCACATGATAAAAAGATTTACCACCAATACCCCTGAAATTAATGACTGGCCCGTTCGCGCCTGCTTCGGCGGTATGATTAAACACTACATCCATAATGATGCCGATGCCTGCCTTATGTAGCGCCTTTACCAGGTCTCTGAATTCTTGCACATGAGTGCCTTGTTCAGGTGTTACGCAATAACCGGGATGCGGACTAAAAAAGCTGTGCGTACTGTAACCCCAGTAGTTTTTTAGACCCAGACTTGCGGTGTCGCCGGGCACATCTTGCTCATCAAAAGCCATAACAGGCAATAGCTCAACATGGGTGATACCCAGTTGTTGAAGATAGGGGATTTTTTCAATCAGTCCTGAAAAAGTACCTGGATTGGCTACTTTTGACGAGGGATGCCTGGTAAAACCACCGACATGCAGCTCATAAATAATGGCCGTTTCGCTTCTGATAGACAGTGGCGTGTCACCTTCCCAGTCGTATTTGTCATCAATAACGACACTGCGCATAGCCGTGCGCGTGTTGTCGTCGGGTTGACAGGCCGCTTTGCGATTCCAGTGCTTATCACTGACCGCGCGTGCCCAGGGATCAACCAAATGCTTGTTCTTTTCAAAACGAAAGCCGGAATCACGGGCGTGTCCAGGGCCGTCCATACGCCAAGTATACCAAGTGCCTGCGGGTAATTTACTGACATAAACATGCCAAGAGAAAAAAGTTCGGTTGACTTCTTTTTTTAACGGTATGATTTGAAAAGGCTCATCACTGTCGGTGCTGGCAAACAATAAAAGTTCTACCTGTTCCGCATGACGGCTGAAAATGGAGAAATTAACCCCCTTAACATTAAATTTGGAGCCGGACGGGTAGGGTTTGCCGTCCTTTAATTTGTAAACTTGCTGCATAGTCTCTCTCTGTATTCTGTAAACATGAGGCAATCAAGGTTATTTTCTTAATAAAGGATTGCATCGTTCTCGCTTGAGAACAGGAATTTTATTGTCCTATGAGAATACCTCACGTTTAAAGGTGGCATTAACCAGGCTCTTTTTAAGGGTCATTATATTCTATGCGTGTGTCAGTCAAGCAAATAAATTATTGTAGTCGTTGCAGTTTTTGCAATAAAAAGGCTTTGTTAGGCGCTATGTAAAGTGGTTTTGAGGTACTTAAGGAGCCCTATTACTTTGTTGCCACGATAGCCCATGATAAATAGTACCTTTCTTTATTCACTGCATTTTTGCTATTTCAATACTCAACAGCAAAAAACAAGCCATAATTTAAAAACATTGGGAATTTATTGTTATTCTTGACATGAGAGCTCCAAAGCCGAGGATTTTATGCGTTAAAATAGTGCGCACTTCACTCATCTGGTGCGCCCAATTAAATTCAGCACTCTCTTTTTTTCAAAGGAGAAGAGCAAGGGTATGAATACTTAAGCGTCTGTTAATGAAGTGGGATATGATTTATCAAATTAGCAGTGAGGCAAAGTAAAGGTTTTATGATTAAAGAATATTACACCCGTTTTAAAGATATTTCCGTTAGCGAACGAATTTTAAATACCGTATTCCTGCTGACCATAGGACTTGGTTATTTGATGGCTCTAGCTAATATGTATTACACGCACCAAGGTCTGGATGGCAAAGCAGGGCTTTCGATTGAAGATGTTGTCATCAGCTATCATGGTTCAAGCAGCCAAACGCGATTGGGTTCGGCAATCAGGGGTATTATGGAGCCTAACCTGAAATATAAAAGTGATAAAGACGTTATTTTACAATGGATAGCACGAGGCGCTGAAGAACCTGAATATAACGAAAAAATTGCGCCGATATTAAACAGGGACTGTGTTTTATGTCATACGCCCAGTATTAATCCTTCTTTGCCTGATTTAACGCATTACGCAACGGTATCCGAAGTGGCGCATGCTGGCGGTGCAACCATTCCTACGCTGGTTCGTGTTTCTCATATTCATTTATTTGGTATTGCTTTCATTCTATTTTTTATAGGTAAAATATTTTTGCTTTGTGATCTCAATGTTTACGTAAAAAGAGTGGCAGTGGTGATTCCGTTTGTTGCAATGCTACTGGATGTGGTGTCTTGGTTTATCACCAAGTCCGCTCCCTTGTTTGCTTACGTGGTTGTTTATAGTGGCGCGTTAATGGGGCTTTCCATGGGCTTGCAAATTCTACTTAGCGTTTATCAGATGTGGTTTTATTCCAGAAAAATAACGGACAGTTGATTTTATTTAAAAAAGTGTCATGTTAAAAGAAGGTTTTGATAGGTCTCAAGACGATTTATAAATCGGTTGTTGTGTAAGCCTTATTTATTACGCATAGCCATGTCATTTCCAATACAATATCGTTAATAAAGTGGTATAAAGCCATCTCCCGCCATTAACCTCGAACATTTTTGTGAGTTGCCAATGAATCTTGCCCCGTTTTTATCTTATTTTATCCTGATTCCGATTTTATTAAGCGAGGCATTGTTAGTTAATAAAACGCAATTAATCCGGGGTAAAGCTAAAGATGACGCACAGGCTTTGTTGGCGATTTATTCATTATTTAAATTAATACAGCAATCAGTTTATTTTAAATACAGCCCCGTTTTGCTGGTTTTGTTTTTGCCTTCCCTGGCATTGGCGACGGAGGGTGTTGATAGTATAGATCCATTAAAACCGCTCGACTTGACGCAGCATTGGGCCGGGTATCTTGCCTTGGTTGTTTTTGCAGTGGCTTACATTCTGGCCATGACCGAGGAAGTGACGGAATTAAAAAAATCGAAACCTATGGTATTTGCGGCAAGCCTTATCTGGATATTTATTGCCGTTGTTTATGTGAATGGCGGGATGAGTGAACAGGCAGGGATGGCATTTCGGGCTTCTCTGGAAGGCTATGCAGAGCTGTTTTTATTTATTATGGTATCGATGACTTATTTAAACGCCATGGAAGATCGAGGCGTATTTGACAGTTTGCGAGTTTGGTTGTTAAGCAAGAATTTCACATATCGGCAATTATTCTGGATTACCGGCTTCCAATCATTTTTTATTTCGTCCGGCTGCAACAATCTCACAACTGCCCTGTTAATGGGGTCGGTTATTTTGGCGATGGGTAAGGGCAGTCCCCGCTTTGTAACTTTGTCTTGTATCAATGTCGTGGTTGCCTCCAATGCGGGTGGCTCATTTAGCCCTTTCGGTGACATCACTACGTTGTTGGTATGGCAAAAAGGTGTCGTACCGTTTGCCGATTTCTTTTCCCTGTTGATTCCTGCCATCATCAATTTTGTTATACCCGCCGCCATCATGAATTTCTTTATTCCTAAAGAAAGACCCGCTGCGGTCATGGAAGCCCAAGCGATGAAACGGGGCGGTTGGATTATTATCTTTTTGTTTGTGCTGACCATTATTACTTCAGCCTGTTTTGAAAACTTTCTGGGGTTGCCGCCTGCGGCCGGCATGATGCTGGGCTTGACCTATTTGAAGTTTTTTAGTTATTACCTGCAAAAAACCCGCGATTCCCATTCAACTGTGATGCCCGTGGATTTGACCGATGTCAAAATTGATTATTTTGCGCCCATGAAGTATATGAACAATCCACAAGCAGAGAAAAATAAACAGGTGGCGCAGGAGTTGCCGTTTGATATTTTCCAGAAAGTGGCAAACCTGGAATGGGATACGTTACTGTTTTTTTACGGTGTTATGGTCGGTGTTGGCGGCTTAAGCTTTATTGGTTATCTGGGGGTGGCATCTCATCATCTTTACGGCAGTATTGATCCCAGCGTGGCGAATATTCTGGTAGGTATTGCTTCGGCATTTATCGATAACGGCACTATTATGTTGTCCGTACTCACGATGGCACCGGATATTTCTCAAGGCCAGTGGTTGTTGGTAACCTTGACGGCCGGCGTGGGTGGCAGCCTGTTGGCGGTGGGTTCAGCCGCAGGCGTCGGATTGATGGGGCAGGCAAAAGGTATTTATACGTTTACCAGTCATTTAAAATGGACGCCCGCCATCGCCCTCGGTTACGCGGGCAGTATTGCCGCTCACTTCCTGATTAACGGCCGTTATTTTTAGATCAACTCAGGAACATTGGATTGCCGTGCTTAATCTTTTTAATCTGCGATATAAACGGCTTTTAGGTTAATCTGTGAGTACCGATATTTCAGCAAACAGTTTCGATGCCACCGCCTTTTTAAAAAACCTGACCACGCGTCCGGGCATTTACACAATGCTTAATGACAAAGGCGAGATCATTTATATAGGTAAAGCTAAAAATCTTAAAAATCGCGTTTCCAGTTATTTTAAAACGCAAACCGCCTCGATCAAACAGCAGGTTATGGTGGCTAAAGTAGCCGCCATTGAAGTCACCGTAACACATACTGAAGGCGAGGCGTTATTGCTGGAATGTCAGCAAATTAAACGTCATAAGCCACGGTATAATATTTGTTTAAGAGATGACAGATCTTTTCCTTATGTGTTTTTGTCCAGTGAGCAGGACTTCCCGCAAATCACACTCCATCGGGGTGCAAAAAACAAAAAAGGGCGCTATTTTGGCCCTTATCCCAGTTCGGGTGCCGTTAAAGAAAGCCTTAAATTATTACAAAGGCTATTTCCAATCCGGCAATGTGACGATGCTGTTTATAACAATCGTACCCGCCCCTGTTTGCAATATCAGATAGAACGCTGCACTGCGCCTTGTGTAGGGCTGATTGATAAACAACAGTATGCGCTGGATGTTGAAAGTACCGTGATGTTTCTCGAAGGAAAGGGCGGCTTGCTGATTGATCAGTTAATTATAAAAATGGAACAGGCATCAGCTACTCTCGATTTTGAGCAGGCCGCCGGCTTTAGAGATCAGATTGCAAAATTGCGCTCAGTACTGGAGAAGCATTTTGTTTCAGGCGAAAAGGGCGATGTAGACATTATAGCCTGTGCAAGTAAAGGTAATGTCGCGTGTGTGCAAGTGTTTTTTATCCGTAACGGCCAGCATTTGGGCAATAAAGTCTATTTTCCCGGATTGGCTGATACGCATGATCCGGCGGCTATTGTGCAGGCGTTTATTCCACAATATTATCTGGATAAACCCGTACCTCATGAATTAATAGTCAGTCATCAACCGGAAGAGTCGGCGTTATTGACCGACGTGTTGAGCAGTCAGGCAAAGCATACGGTGGCTATTTCTGCCAGCGTTAGGGGAGAGCGTTTAAAGTGGCTGCAAATGGCTTGTACTAATGCCGAGAATTCATTATTAAGCAAGTTATCGGATAAACAGGGGCTTTATGCTCGATTTCTTAGTCTGCAAGAAGAATTAGGTTGCAAGGATCTGCCCAAACGACTGGAGTGCTTTGATATTAGTCACACGCAAGGTGATCAAACGGTTGCCTCCTGCGTGGTTTTTGATAGAGAAGGACCGGTAAAATCAGCTTACCGGCGATTTAATATCGTTGGTATAACCGGGGGTGATGATTATGCGGCCATTCATCAAGCGGTTTTTAGGCGCTTTAAACGGCTTAAGCAGGGTGAGCATGAAGCGCCGGACATCTTGTTTATTGATGGCGGCAAAGGTCAAGTGCATGAAGCACAAAAGGCATTAGCAGAATTAGACATAAATAATGTTATCATAGTCGGTGTTTCTAAAAGACCTGATAGAAAACCCGGCATGGAAAAACTGATTCTGGTTGATCAAGAACAGCCGGTAGACATAACACCGGGTGCCAGCGGTTTGTTGTTAATTCAGCATATTCGCGATGAGGCGCACCGGTTTGCAATAACAGGACACAGGTTACGTCGCGGCAAGGCATCAAAGCAATCAGTATTGGAGACTATTCCAGGGTTGGGAGCCAAGCGACGACAGCTTTTATTAAAACAGTTTGGGGGGCTGCAGGGCATTTCATGCGCAGGCGTAGATGCACTTTGCAGTATAGACGGCATAAGTCGGCAGTTGGCACAACGAATTTACGAACTATTTCATCATCAAGATGACGATTGAATTTAACATACCTACTACTCTTACGCTGTTAAGAATCGCGTTAATTCCTTTATTAGCCGTGGTTTTTTATCTGCCCTGGCACTATTCTAATCTGGCTTGCACGCTGATTTTTATGTTGGCTGGACTTACCGATTGGCTGGATGGTTACCTTGCCAGAAAATGGCAGCAGGAAACGCCTTTTGGTGCGTTTTTAGACCCGGTCGCTGATAAATTAATGGTCGCTATTGTTCTGGTTTTAATTGTTCAGCAACAAGCAACGCCGGGGCTGACTATTGCCTCAGCCGTTATTATCGGTCGCGAAATAACCATTGCTTCTCTGCGCGAATGGATGGCAGAAATAGGTCAGCGAGCACACGTCAAGGTCTCTCAATTAGGTAAATGGAAAACTACGGCGCAAATGCTGTCAATTGGCATGTTGTTATATCGTGAAGATTTATTGGGAATGCCTATTAATTTAATCGGTCTTGGTCTCTTGTATGTTGCCGCCATATTAACATTATGGTCTATGATTAATTACTTAAGTGCTGCCTTGGCAGTTATTAAGAAAAAATAGTACCTATTCAGCCCCCCTCTCTTTGAAAAAGGGGAAGTAGAATAATTACAAAAAATAAATACCTAACACATCCGGGATTGTCATCGATAGACCCGTTTGGTTTTTTGGCTTTTAACGGTCTGTTAAAAGCCATTTTTTAACATAAACAGATACAGCATAGTGATACGCTGCGGTAAAAAAAATGGATCAGGAAATTGAAATTATTCAGCCCAAAGCTGAAACCCCCGACGAAATATTACGAATTGCTTTAAAGCTATTCACCACAAAAGGTTATTACACCACATCGTTAGTTGATATTGCAGAAGCGTCAGGTATGAAAAATACCAGCGGCATTTATCATCATTTTAAAAATAAACACCTCATGGCCGCGCAGTTGTATGCCAATATTTTTGATAGCCTAAATATTTCTATTGATGATATTCGGCGTAAAAATCAAAAATCATCGGAGCAATTGCACGGCATTACTGATTTGTTTTTTAAGCTGACCGATGATGCGCCCGAGGTGATGCAGTTTCTGTTGATGTTAAACCTCAATGAGTTTTTACCGGAAGAAAAACCGCTTATGGAAACAGCAGCCTTTGTAAAGATTATTAAAGTTATTCAGGCCGGTATAAAAGCAGGCGAGATACGTGATATTGATCCACAACTGGTCAATGCTTATTTTTTCGGTATTATTAATAACACCTTACGATCGGTATTGACCGGTGCCCTGAATAAAAAAGCCGACGCATATCTGTCACAAACATGGCTTGCGGCATGGAATGCCATAGCCAAAAAATAATCGTGCCTTTGCATTAAAGAAAAATTATGGGTGATGTGGTTCAGTTTAAACGGCAAACAGTAGCCCAACGACATAAAGGCAATACCTTGTGCCGCAGTGGCTTCCATAAATGGGTCGTCCTCAAAGAAAAGCAGTTTGATGTTAAACAAGGAAAGTTGATCACTGCTTATCAGTGCACGCGTTGTGCAAAAATTAAAACCAAAACGTTGTAGCCGGTTTCATTTTTTTAGAAACTTTATTGCAATAACGTGTAATATTTGAGACTTTGACGTAGACTAACCAATTTATGTTGAAGGGTCTCTTATGATCGGTATTGTAGATGATAATATAGAAATAGCCGATGCGCTTAGTGATTGGTTGAGTCTGCTGGGTCTTGACGCAACAGTTCATTATTCAGCTGAAACTTTGCTGGAGTGGTTGCAAAATAGTCACGCCAAATCGTGCGGCGATCCTGTTAATACCCCTAATCTTCTGGATGCAGCCATTATCGACATTAATCTTTCCGGTATAAACGGAATAGAGCTGGCTCATAAACTGCGCCTGAAATTTCCTGACTTGCCCCTGTTATTAATATCAGCTTTGCGGCATGATGAAGTCGAAAGCTTAGGCAGTTTACCCGTGGGAGTGTCTTTTCTTAGGAAACCTTTTGATCTGGGTTTGATTGAAGACTTTTTATTGCAAAAGCCAGATTAATTCAGCATCCGCCCAACCAACGTGTCTATCAACAACTTCAACACCCCCACGCTTTTTATTGTTGTCGGTCTGCTATACCTGGCAATACCCGTCATGACCTGGATTGTATTGAGTGGAAGTCGCTCACGCCCGGTTACGTTTTGGTGCGTTGGCAGTTTATTGTTCGGTAGCGGATTATTGTTGGTTGGGTTACGCGGGAGTATCTCCGAATGGGCAACCTTACCGGTTGCTAATTTATTGGTTTTTATTGGTTACCTGTTGCATATTCAAGCATTGCGTCTGGAGTTGGCAGCACCCTGGCGGTTAATTGGGATGATCGCGGCTTCCTTGGCTTTTGTTTTGATTTTTGAAGGTATCCGACTGGGCTTGGGGGATGTTTTATTACGCTTACAATTTATTAGCCTGTTATACGGTTTTATGAGCTTGTTGTTGGGTATTCTGGCATGGCGCATCGGGCGGCTTTATGATAGTTCTAACGCTTACTTTGTCTTCGTAATTTGTGTGCTCGGTTTGCTGGGTTTCCTGGGTCGTTTTATCGAATTGATTAACAATCAGCTTGATGGGGTTACTCCCGATGTGATGGCCACCAGTATCATCACGGTTCAAGGCGCTGTCATTGGCGTATTGTGTTCAATCGGCACTCATTTCGGTTATATTGGCATGTCGCTGGATCGTTTAATTCGTAGTGAAACCGCTATAAAAACAGCCAAGTTAGTTGCTATAAATCAGAGCCAGGAAGTTATTGCCAGACTGGATCGTCAACGTAGTTTAGGTGCCATGTCTGCTTCGCTGGGTCATGAGATCAACCAGCCCTTAACGGCTATTCTGGCAAATGCCCAAATAGCGAAACGTGGTATTGATCAAGGGCTATTCAATCCGTCTCAAATAGAAACGCTTCTGGATAAAATTATCCATAATACTCGCCGCGCCAATTTAATAATCGAAAAAATTCGCGGCTTTATCAGACCCGCATCTTTAGAGCGCCGCTCCATTGATCTGGGCGAAATAGTGCGTGACACTGCTCTTTTTGTTAAAGAGGATGCGTTTGTTCATAAGGTCGATATTATCTTTGCTATTGACGGGAAACCCTTGTTGGTTTTAGGCGATGCCATTCAACTTTCACAGGTATTGCTTAATTTATATCGCAATGCAATAGAAGTGTTACAACACGAAAAGCAACGAAAGCTTTATATTTCAGTGTATCCTGATGAAAACTGGATAGTCATCACGGTACGCGATACCGGTTCAGGGCTGACTGAAGAGGGCTTGACGCAGGTCGGCGAACCTTTCTATTCTACAAAAGATGATGGCTTGGGTTTGGGCTTGTCAATTTCAAAGAGCATCATTGAGCAACACGGTGGGCAAATTATCATCAGTAATGCGGAAGAGGGTGGTGCGTGTTTTAAAATTCGCTTGCCTGCGCACTATCATCTGTTAACGTAAATTGAAGTATCTTAAAGATATTAATTTACCACGAAGACACGAAGTTCACGAAGAAGAACCAAAGAAAAAACTTCGTGCTCTTCGTGGTGAAATGTCTTGGCATTTTTTGTGATAAAAAAGTGTCAACTACTTTTGGGCTTCTATGAAGGATGTTGGCTTTAGTGCCATAATTTTAAATTCTATTTGAGCATCTTGCTCCTTCGGCTATCTTTTTTTCTGTTACAATATAAAGATTGCCGTTGTTTTGATAGTAAATCTCCAGTTAACGGGCTTTATTCAAAGAAGTGTGTTTTGTTATTCCTGTATTGTCGGGTATTTATAAAATTACTTCGCAAAAGACGAAATGCCTACAGCCAATAATACATTGAAAAATGCTGATTGTAACGGATTATGGGGGCAAGTTAAATATGACATGTGATTGATTTTGTTAGATACCATATACTTGGTTACAACTAAAATCATGGTGTGTCTCATGAAAACGAATTTACGCGAAAAATGCTCCATTTGTATTC
>CAIQND010000364.1 GCA_903873045.1 uncultured Methylococcaceae bacterium
CACGGACACTGGCTCCCTTGCACCGTCCTGAGATTTAAGTTGTTTAAATGCCGAAAGCTGCAACTCTTGCATATCAAAACTAATGCTGTCAGAGCCTTTAAGATCAAAAGGTATCTTAAATTTACCCTTGGCAATGGCACCACTAATATCACCCGTCCAATAATTACCTTCGGGCTTTAATTCCAGATCAAATAAACCCAAATCTGTTGTTTTCCACAGCGCGTGTTCACTGTGTATTTTTATGTCTTTAAGACTGCTAGCTGCGCTTAATAATGCTTGATTATCCTGACCTTGTGTAAACGATAACGCCACGTCCAACCAGTCTTGCAAGGCCAATCGCTCACGATTAATCTCCAGCGAAATACCTGCATCCAGGCGTTGGGCGACCGTACCAAGACCCACCAAAACGTTGCCGGACTCAATACGCTCCTGCTTTATATTAAACATGAACGCCACTTTAAGTTGATTATCGTAATTTAAGTTAATCGGCAACAACGCATCATCAGCCAAATTAAATGTTAACGCTAAAGAGCGCTGCTGTTCGCGAGTCTTGGCCAAGGCTCCCGGCAAATCCAACGAGATGCCGGCCAATTTTGACTGCACCAGTAATTCCGGCGAGTTATCGTCATAAGGCAATTGTAACGTTAACTGATAATCTGTCGCGCCTTGTGCCACCTGCCACCCAGGTATTTTAAACTGTTTCTGCAAATCACTGACCCCAACCCGACCACCGACACTAACGGCCGTCTGAACCTCTGAACTTTTAATGGCAAGCTGGATAGGATGATCTAAAGCAGTCGCTTTAATAAGGTCAGTATAAACGCCTAACTCGTTAAATTTTAATGCACCGGTCATTTGGCTAACCCACAAATCAAGTGCCTTGACTCTAAGCTTGGCATTACTTAGCTGTGCGAAGCCATCAACTTTAGGCGTGCCACTATCCAGCAACGGGAGCTTTAAATCCAGGGTAATTTGAGTATTGCCTTGGGGTTCTACCGCATCCAACAACTTATCCACCGGTGACCTAAGCGGTGTCTGCTGCATAAATCTCAAGCCTTGCAGAATGTCCGTTTCCAGCTTGCCCTGAACCAGTAAATACTCGCTTTTATCCAACGAAGGTATGGTTACCCTAGCCTGATTAATTTTTACTTTTTGACTTAGAGCCTTATGCAAATCAACCTGCAAGCCTCCTTGTAAAAATAAAACCTCTCCACTCAGGTCTGTTAAATTTGGCCAATCGGAGTTATAGTTCAGCTCCATTTGGTCAATAGCAAACAAGGTTTCAAAAACCCCTTGCCCGCCAATAAACGGAAAATCACTTAAATGACCGTAGAACAACATGCCCCCTTTGGGAACACGTCCACTGATAAAAGCATGATCCAGCCAATCAACCGTATCCTTACCCATTAAACTTATCGGCAAATAATGGTTTATTTTGCTGACATCGTCACACCTAAAAGCCATTTGCATATCCATAAATGTCTTCAGACCTTCCGTTTTTGGAATTCTTAAACTCAATTTGCTTTCGGTCTTTATATCGGGAGAATCCAGCTCTATTTTAGAACTGGAGACAAGCCAGTCACCGGGAGTTTGCTCCCAAGCGATAGTGCCTTTAAGCTTAGTAATGTGGAGTGGCTCACGAAATAAACCCACGGAAGTCAGTCGCGCATCTTGCGTTGAAAAATCCACAAGACCCAGTTGATCAGTGCCTTTTATTTGTCCACTTACGTTTTCTATGCCAGGTATTGCAGCGGATGGCGCAACCTTAAGGTGGGTAAATTTGCCATTAACCGCGTAATTTTTTTCATCCAGATCGGCAAATAAAGACAGCTGTTCCAGAGACCCTTCCAACTGCGCATGTGCCAATAAAAGGTCGGTTTCTTTGGGCAGCGGCACAAAAAACTGTGCTATTTTGGAGATTTCATGCACGTCCACTTGCTCAACAAACAACCCCAGCTTATGCAATAACTTATCTTGAGTACGATCACCGGAAGCACTAAACACGGTAGCAGGCCATTTTTTATTCGCCGTTTCCAATAAAAACCCAGGCACATCCAAGCGCCAATGCCCGTCATTAAGTGCCCAAAAAAATTGGGTAATCAGTTGTTTAACCGGAAACGAAGGCTTCTCCGGCCTTGTCAACTGCAACTGCTGCAATTGCACGTCGCCCACCAGCGAAACCAGTTGCGAATTTTGCCAATGACTCCATAGCTTAACATCGCCAGTGCCTGAAGCAATACGCATAGCCAGCGGCAACGCATCGATCATCCACTCAGCCAGATGCAGATTTTTTCCTTCAACAAAAACAGCTCCATTAATGGATGACGGTTTAAAAACATCACCCATCAAATCCATAGACACGCGTAACTCATCACCGTGTTTTTTAGGCAACTTGGCTCGAATATTCACTTGGTGCTGCGGCCCATTATTCATAATGGCAAGATCCACCTCGCCAACCACTGCGGGTTTGTTGGGGTGCAGTTCATCCTGCCAACTAATCTCGCTTTGTAAAACTTCGTATTTATGCCCCTGCAACAGCCACAAAGGCTGTTCATCACTGGCTTTTAAGCCAACAATGGCAATACTTCCATCCAGCTTGCGTTTTACGGCAAGCTTGACCCCCACCAAAGTAACCCACGTTGAGGCTAACCGATCACTATTGACCAAGGCATCCAGTAAATTAATACCCAGCCGTATTTCTTTAAGTTGAATAGCGGGTTTCTCATTGGCTACAGCGGATGCTATCTTAATATCTTTCAGTATCAGTTCAGGGCTATAACCACGCATTTTTGCCCGTAAGTACCCTAGGGTTACCGGAGCCCCTACCTGTTCACTAACACGGGCCGACAAATCCGCTTTATAACTGTCTATTCCCAGCAACAATAAGCGTACACCGGTTAAACTAACGGCTGACGCAATCAAAGACCAGAAAACAAGATGCCGCGTTGCACGCTTAAGGTGATGAATCATAAGAGCAGGTTAAAGGCACAAAGTTAAAAGCAACAATGACATGTTTAGATGTGCGCCTTTAAACTTAAAGAAGTACAACATCATACTGTTCCTGATTATATTCAGCCTCTACCCTAAACTTAATCTGCACACCCAAAAACACTTCCAGTTCCGCCAGCATGTCGGCTTCTTCATCAAGCAGCATTTCTACTACTTCATTAGATGCCAGAACCAATATCGTCTGCACTTTGTATAGCCTGACTTCGCGAATAATCTCCCTGAATATTTCCAGACACATAGATTCCGGTGTTTTTAAAACACCTCGCCCACCGCAGGCACTACAAGGCTCACAAAGAATATGTTCAAGGCTTTCACGCGTTCTTTTCCGCGTCATTTCAACCAGACCCAGCACTGAAACTTCAGTGATTTTGGTTTTCGCACGGTCTTTTTCCAAATTGCGTTCCAGCGCCTGCAACACCTGTTTTTTATGCGCCTCACTTTTCATATCGATAAAATCGATGATGATAATGCCCCCCAGATTTCTGAGCCTCAGTTGGCGGGCAATAGTTTGAGTCGCTTCAAGATTGGTTTTGAAAATAGTCTCTTCAAGGTTACGCCCACCCACATAACCGCCCGTATTCACATCCACGGTGGTCATTGCTTCGGTCTGGTCAAATATCAAATACCCGCCCGACTTTAATTTAACTTTACGCTCCAAGGCTTTTTTAATTTCATCTTCAACACTGTAAATGTCAAATACCGGACATTCCCCCGAGTAATGTTCGATAACCGGTACGATTTCGGGTACAAAAACTTCGGCAAATTCAAGCAACCGATGATAGGTTTCTTTGGAGTCTACACGAACCCTGTCAATACCTTCCTTGTACAAATCCCTGAGCGTTCTGACACTCAGCGGCAAATCTTTATGAATAAACTGCTTAGGCTTTGCCGTGGCAATCTTTTCTACTATCGATTCCCACAATTTCAGCAAAAAAGTCATATCAGCAATCAGAGTCGCTTCATTGGCGCATTCGGCTGCTGTTCTGGCAATAAAGCCACCGCATTTTTGCTCCTGCCTGAAAGCGTCAAGACAGGCTCTTAACCGGGCGCGTTCAGCATCACATTCAATACGTTGCGACACGCCAGAATTATTCGAGTAGGGCATATACACCTGATACCGTGAGGGTATCGATATTTCTGTCGTTAAACGGGCACCTTTATTACCCATCGGATCTTTAACCACCTGTACAACAATAGACTGACCTTCATGCAGATAATGCTCAATAACATCAGAACCTTTTTCTTCCAGATCCTTCGCACATAAATCTGAAAGATGAATAAACGCCGCCTTTGGCAAGCCAATATCAACAAAAGCCGCCTGCATACCTGGGAGAACGCGGCACACTTCACCTTTGTAGATATTACCGACCAACCCGCGCTCACGGCTTCTTTCAATAATGAGTTCTTGTAAAACGCCGTTTTCAATAACTGCAACACGGGTTTCCGGCGGCGTTACATTGATTAAAATTTCTTCACTCATTTGAAAAGTTCTATTCCTTGTTTAGATAAAAGTTCAGCAGTCTCAAACAAGGGTAAACCAACCACTCCCGAAAAACTGCCTTTTATTGATTCTACAAATACACCGCCCCGTCCTTGAATAGCATAACTGCCCGCTTTATCAACCGGTTCGCCACTGTGCCAATAATCCAGTATTTCCTGTTCTGTCAAACACCGAAAAGTCACCTCGGTAATGCTAACCGCCTGAACATGCTCACGCCCTCTCAAAGAAATTGCACTATAAACCTGGTGGGTTTTACCGGACAACTGCGTCAACATGTCCATTGCATCAGCTTTATCTTTGGGTTTTCCCATAATCACAGCCCCCAAAATGACTGCCGTATCGGCGGCCAAAACCGGTATTTCAGTGTTGAGTTGAGCCTTGCACGCCGCCGACTTTTCAGCGGCCACACGCTGTACATAAGCCAGCGGCGCTTCATCAGGCCAAGGGGTTTCGTCAAGATCAACCGGATAAACCCGATAAGAGACATTAATTTGATCTAGCAGTTCCTTTCTGCGTGGAGAAGCGGAAGCAAGAATAATCTGTACGGACATTAGCGATGATAAGGGTGGTTATGGAGAATACTCCAGGCACGGTAAAGCTGTTCAGCGACCAAAATACGCACCAGCGGATGAGGAAAAGTAAGTTTTGATAAACTCCATGACTCGCGTGCCAGTAGTTTAGCAGAATCTGCCAAACCTTCAGGACCGCCAATCAATAAAGACACATGCTGGCCACTTTCCAGCCAACGCTGCATCGCCTGCGCCAATTCGGGCGTAGTCCACGGTTTACCGGGAATATCCAACGTCACAATATGAGTGCCCTGCGGAATAGCCGCCAGCATCCGTTCGCCCTCTTCTTTTACAATTCGGACAACATCACTGTTTTTACTGCGTTTACCCGGCGCAATTTCTTTAAGCACCAGCTCGCATTCACGCGGCAAGCGCTTGGCATATTCATCGTAACCTTGCTGAACCCAGCCCGGCATACGATTTCCTACTGAAATTAAATTTATTTGCATGGGCATGCAGGATACAGACAACAAAGCCTTGATGCAATGTGTGATCAACGCTGCTGAACCATAAAAATCAGCTAAAAAAATATGACTTGCGGTTGTTTTGCACCGATGAGTGAATGATCACTGGTTGAATCCCCCCTTTAGGTGCTGTTGTTTTTATTGCAAGTACCTCCTTATCCTTTGAATTATTTATCATTATTGCTTATGGCCTCTAACTTGCTTTGAATACTTGCATTATTAACAAGCCTGTTTACAATAAATACGTGTTGCTGCTTAGGCGATTTCCTACGAAGAATATACCCGCTGTCTGCACTGAATAATCAATGCATAAAAACTTCACTTATAAACAAAGCGACATTATTATTACCGTGCCAAACTTATTGCACCCAAAATCAGGAGCTATAGCCATGTTAAAACCGCACATAATTACCACCGCCCTACTGTTATTAGCGTTATGCTTTACAGCACCAGCTTTTGCCGAAGAAGATGCCACTATGCATCAAGTTTATTTGGCTGCTGAAGCAGGAAAATTTAATGAAGCGCAAGCCATGATGGACAAAGTACTGCACGACCATCCCAACAGCGCCAAGGCGCACTTTGTAGAAGCTGAATTGCTTGCAAAACAAGGCCGGTTAAACGAGGCAGGCGCAGAACTCAATACCGCTGAACGCTTGCAACCTGGCCTACCTTTTGTCAAACCAGAGGTATTGCAAAATCTTAAAGGCCGTATTGCCTCTGTGTCAACGGGTGCCGTGCAACCGGCCAACGTCGCCCAAAAAAGCCCACAGTCGATGATTAAAGACTGGACACCCTCGATTCTTTTGATCTTGGGCATTGGTTTAGTTGTATTATTAATTGGCTTTATGAGTCGGCGAAATTCAAAAATAATGGCAGCCAATAGCTATGCCGGTCATGCGCCCGGACAAAATATGCCACAGGTCGGTTCGAGTGGCGCTAGCTCTGTCATGAGCCAACCGGCTGCTGGCGGCATGGGCTCTGGTATTATGGGCAGTCTGGCAACGGGCGCGGCCATGGGAGCCGGAGTCGTGGCAGGTGAAGCGTTGATGCATCACTTTATCGATGACAATAAAAATAACGATGTTCCCGAACGGTCATTGCCTGATACTTCGCCATGGAGTTCATCCAGCATTATAAATGATAATGACGATATGGGCGGCACCGACTTTGGTATCGCAGACTCGTC
>CAIQND010000365.1 GCA_903873045.1 uncultured Methylococcaceae bacterium
AGCGAGTGTAATGTCTGATAAGGTAATTGAAAAACTTTGCCTCGAACTCAATGCAACGGAGACTCTATTTCCTCGTACAAATTTACGCATGATATTCAAAGTTGGGTCAAATTAAAATCCTAGAGGTCTGGGTGTCTGAGTATATGGTATCTAACAAAATCAATCACATGTCATATTTAACTTGCCCCCATAATCCGTTACAATCAGTATATTTTTATTGCAATTTATTGCGATTTATAAAGTACAATATCTGCTCATTATATTAGCCGTTATAAATGCGACCCTACAGAAACTCTAATGCAGTGTTATTTCAGAGTCAAGCAACGTCGAGGTGTATTTGTTGTGAGTTACCTTAGTGGAGCCATTTGCACTACTCTGTAAGCCTTGATATGTATAATACAAGTAAAGTAGAACCCAGTAATTTTTGGCTATTCTGACTTTGGCGTGATCAATAAAGTTGTTAAAAAACAATACGATATAATTCATTAATTACTTGACAGATTCTAAAATAGTAACCACTTTTTCGTTTTTGTAATATCCATAACTAATTTTTTTATATTAAAATTAATAAATGCCTCCCCTGTTACCGCATTTTAGGGGCTAAAAAATGGTTACAGTACATATCCTCAGATTTTAAAAATGTCTCATAACTATTTGATTTTTTTGATATTACGTGATCACGCCAAAGTCAGAAGAGCCTAATTTTTCATGATAAATTTTTAATTAATTAAGTTTTAAAAGTAAAGTGTTTGAGGTGTGAGGCATAGTGAAGTTACAGTATATTTTTTTATTTTATAAAATACAACATCTGAATTGTATCCAAATGTATCAAGGCGATTTCAGGCTAAAAGCGCGTATAGACTTTCAGATATTAAATTTCCAACTTTACTAATTAAAAACCTTTAAAATCAATGCGTTTTTTGGTGTTACTTGGAAATTATAGATATTTTCAGATAAATAATTTCGATGCTAACGGATACCATCCCTTAAAGAGATGGTATCCGTATGAACTAAATCGTCATGTAATGGAAGTTTAATTTCTGAAAGACTATAGTTTTTTCAGTGTGTCAATCAGTACTCTCTTTCTCAATTCAATTAACAGCAGGTATCCCATGAAAACAAAATTTTTGGCAACATTAGTCTTGAGCATTGGCCTTAGCACCGGTGCGCAAGCAGCACTCTTTGATCGGGGTAGCGGTATGGTTTACGATTCAACCCAAGATATCACTTGGGCGGCGGATGCCAACTTGGCTCAAACTAGTATGACTTGGGGTGACGCTGTCGCTTGGGCTGGCAAATTAGACTTAGGCGGTCACAGTGGCTGGCGTTTGCCCACCTTGTCCTTGGGGGCGGGGAATCAAGCCGATAACGAGATGGGGCATCTGTTTGATGTAGACTTGGCGGGAGCTGCGATTCATGGCGTTATTAATATCCAGGACTTGAATTATTGGTCAGGTACCGTGATCTCTTCTACCGAAGCGTTGAGCTTTGCTTTTAAAGAGGGTACTCAGTCCACCAGTGACAAGAAGGGGTCCTACAGTGACAAGAAGGGGTCCTATTTTTACGCATGGGCTGTTCATAAAGGCGATGTTGCCAACATGCCGAGAACTATCACCTCTGTGCCGGTTCCCGCAGCTATCTGGTTATTTGGTAGCGGTTTGATTGCCTTGTTGGGCGTCAAGCGATTTGGCAATATTGGG
>CAIQND010000366.1 GCA_903873045.1 uncultured Methylococcaceae bacterium
AGTTAAGCCTTGCGGCTTGTCCCGGCTTACGTGGATGGCCATTTTATAACGATATCCGTGTCTTGTAGGGGCAATCCCTTGCGGTTGCCCTGCTAATGTCGTGGCATTAAAGGGCAGGCGTAAAGCCTGCCCCTACAAAAATATGTCCCGTCTGAAGTTGGTAGCCTGAATAATAAAGTTTGGGAGCAGATCATGTTGAAAGATAAAAACGCGTCAATACTGGGTATGGTGAGCTTAACCCTGTTTATCATGCTGGTAATCTACCTGTTAACTCAGGATGTCTCTTTAGTTGGCCCCCTTTAAATAGCCGGAGAAAACCCATGAATTTTGAAGAAGAACTGGAAGAACTGGAGTCCGCAGAAGACTTTTTACAGTATTTTCAACTGGACTATGAACCCAGTGTCGTGCATGTTAACCGCCTGCATATCCTGCAACGGTTTCATAATTATTTACAAAAAGCCGCTGCTGACATGCCCGAAAATGAACCGGCAAAACGAGCAGTTTACAGTAAACTGCTACAGCGTGCCTATCAGGATTTTGTAGAATCCAATGCGCAAACAGAAAAAGTGTTTAAGGTATTTTCCATGAGTGAACCGCAAACAGCGTTCGTTTCTTTGGGCGATATAAAAATATGAAACCCGATCGTTTCGACGAGGGCCGGTTTGACTATGGTGAATCGGTTCGGGTCACCCGAAACATCCGTAATGATGGCACTTATCCCGGCATGGATGTGGGCACCCTACTAATTCGCCGGGGCAGTGTGGGCAATGTGGTTGAGGTGGGTACTTTTCTACAGGATCAGGTTATCTTTACCGTGCATTTTTTAAATCATGGCCGCATGGTCGGCTGTCGGTTGGAAGAGTTGATCGGTGAAGATGAACCCTGGAATCCCAGTCGTTTTGAGTTTAGGGATCGGGTTGTTTGTACCATTGATTTAGGGATACAGGGCACCATTCTGTTTGAAAAAGGCACTGAAGGCGAAGTCTTTAAAGTGCTTAGAGGCAATGAACAGATTCAATACCATGTGGCTTTTCAGGGTAGAACGTTGCAAATACCTGAATCAGCACTGGCACCTGCATGTCCTGAATCGTTTAACGAGCCGGAGGCGTAAGATGAATCCGTCTACCCATCCGGCACAAGCTGATCCGTATACCTTATTAAGAACAGCTCTGGCGCTGTTCAAAAAAAAACCTGATGAATTGCAAGCCGCTGAATTAAGGCAAGCAGAAATTCAGGCCGTTAACGAGTTTACCATTGAAACCCGCATTCTGAAGGCCACGGAAGCGGGAGCCGTGATTATTTCCGATCGGGAATTACAAGCCGCTTACCAGGAAATCCGCGATAGATACCAAGATGATGAGTCGTTTATTAGTGATCTGGAAAAAAATCATCTGAACAAAACCATTCTGGAAGCGGCGCTTTATCGTCAATGCCGGGTTAATGTGGTGTTGGAACTGATAGCCTCACGTTCACACGACATCAACGAAGTAGATATAGGCATTTATTACCATTTACATAAAGAACAATTTAATCGCCCTGAACTGCGGGAAGCCTGCCATATTTATATGAGTATAAATCCGGACTATCCGGAAAATACCCGCGAAGCAGCCTTTTTAAGGATGCAGGAAGTCAGCGGAAAACTGCAAAAGAAACCCTATAAATTTGCCGAGTTGGCCTTGCAACATTCTGAATGTCCAACTGCACTGCAAGGCGGTGTGTTGGGCTGGGTGCCACGAGGCAAACTTTATCCGGAAATCGACGCAGTGCTTTTTAGCATAAAAGTAGGCGAAGTGAGTAAGATTGTCGAATCGGAAATAGGTTTTCA
>CAIQND010000367.1 GCA_903873045.1 uncultured Methylococcaceae bacterium
ACCTATTCTGGCAATCTGAACACCTATTCTGGAAAATCCAGAAAAGTGTTCAGCTTGAAACCAGAATCAGTGTTCAGCTTGTTTCAGAATAGGTGTTCAGATTGGAGCAGAATGGGTGTTCAGGTTGAGCCAGAATATGCATCCGGTAAGTATTTGATACAAGTCATTAAAAAAGCCAAAGAAAACAACTTTAAAACCACATTGATTTACCTGTTTTTGGAAACAGAAAAAGAAAATATTTACAGGGTAAAAAACAGAGTCCTCAAAGGCGGGCATCATGTGCCAACCCAAGACATTATTAGGCGCTATCATCGAAGCAGAAAATTGTTTTGGTCAGTTTATCGAGCCTTGGTTGATAAATGGTTGTTGTTTTTTAATGGTGATGACAACTTTGAACTGGTTGCTGTCACCCATGAAGTTTATGACGACACGTTATTAAAGCAATTTCTTGAAGGAACTGAATATGAATGACCTGGAAAAAAAGATTTTAAAAGTGGCTACAAAAGCGGTTAAAGAAGCACAAATCGATAGCCTGCAAAGAGGCATTGCCAATGTTTACAGCAAAAATAAAAGACTCTACTTTCAATTACCCGATGGCACAATTACTGAGCAAGTCCCTGTTTTGTATCAATCAAGCTCACAGCCTGATTACGTTGGCGAATAAACAATTAAAGATTAATTTGGATGAGATAGAAGAAAATACCGAGCTTGGCAGCGGCGAAGGATGATTAGTAAATCTACTATGAACACCACCATGACGGAGAATACTTTAGTGCCACAAATTATGGAGTCGACTCCACAGCATCAAAAGGCTTGAGACATGAATATTAAAAAACTATCTTTAACTCATTATCGCAGTGCTGAAGCACTATCTTTGGATTTACATGAAAAGCTGAATGTTTTTTATGGTGTCAATGGTTCGGGTAAATCAACTGTTTTGGATGCCACGGTTATTTTGCTTTCCTGGATGGTTAGTCGAATAAGGCATGCCGGTTCGTCTGGCAGATCTGTCATGGAGGATGATATTACCAATGGTAAATCAACCGCCATCATTGAACTGGCTTGTGTAGTGGATAAGCAGTCTATAAATTGGAAGTTGGTCAAATCACGCACAGGACATGCCGGTACCGAAGAACGATCAACACTGACCGGACTTAATGAGTTTACCAAACAACTGCAAATACAGATTGCCGACGATCAAGAACAAATCAATCTGCCCTTATTTGCCTATTATCCGGTTAATCGGGCAGTATTGGATATTCCTTTAAGAATAAAAGAGAAGCACAGCTTTAAATTATTAACCGCCTACGATGAAACCTTAACCGGTGGTGCTAATTTTCGTACATTTTTTGAATGGTTTCGTGAGCGTGAAGATTTTGAAAACGAACTGAGAAGAGATCAGCAAGCTCTTTTTTCTGAAAACAACAATCCATTTCCAGATCCGCAATTAGAAGCCGTTCGTCAAGCGATTTATCTATTTTTACCCGAGTTTAAAAACCTTACCGTGCGTCGTAATCCATTGCGTATGGAAGTTGAAAAGAGCGGCAAACGGTTGACCGTTAATCAACTTTCAGATGGCGAGAAATGTCTGATGGCCATGGTTGGTGATTTGGCCAGAAAAATGGCTATTGCCAATCCTGTTCGTGATAACCCGTTAGAGGGCGCGGGTATTATCCTGATTGATGAAATCGATTTGCATCTTCATCCAAAGTGGCAACGAATGGTGATTCCAAAACTGACGGCTATTTTTCCGAACTGCCAATTTATTATTTCAACGCATTCGCCGCATGTTATCACGCATGTTCAGCCAGAATGTCTTTACTTGCTTGAACAAACCAGCACAGGCATGACGGCTCAACGACCTAGAGAATCCTATGGTAAAAGTACCGACAGGATATTGGAAGACTTGATGGGACTGGAAACTACACGGCCTGATAAAGTCAGTTTGGAACTTCATCGTCTTTATGAAGAAATTGATCAAGGTCAACTGGTTGATGCACGTCAAAAAATTGTGGACTTAAAAGCCGAGATTGGTGAAGATCCTGAGCTGGTAAAAGCCGAAGTGCTAATTAAGCGCAAGGAAATCATCGGTAAATGAAGCACATTATAAAATGTAGTGAGCCGCAAGCCTTTGCCGATTGGAAAGATCAGGCTAATGAAGATTGGCAACCTGATTATGGTGATTTGAGTGGTGCGCCTAAAGAAGCGGTTAAAGAGGCGCTTATGAAAGAACAAGGCTATCTTTGTTGTTACTGCGAACGTAGATTGACCGATGACGATTCACATATTGAACACTTGAGCCCCCAAAGTGATCCGGCTGTTGATCCATTGGATTTTGCCAATATGTTGTGTTCTTGTCAGAAGCAGTTAAAAAAAGGTGAGCCACGCCATTGTGGAAATCTTAAAGATGATTGGTATGATGCGGCACTTTTGATATCGCCTCTTGATAGTGATTGTGAAAGCCGATTTGCTTTTATGGGTAATGGCGCTATTAAGCCGTCATTGTTGACTGATACCGCTGCCACTGAGAGCATTAATCACCTTGGCCTTAATATACCAAAACTTAATGCTTTGCGTGCCAGTGCAATCGAGCCTTTTTTGGAAGAGACTTTGAACGAAGAGGCGTTGAGGCAATTTGTTTCCGGCTATCTTGAAAAAGAGGCGAATGGACGGCATGGTGAATTCTGGACGACTATTCGTTATTTGTTTGGAGATTACGTAAGCGCATGAACAAAGTAACTGTCAGGGTTATTGTTAATGTTGGCTGTTTAAAATTTATTCCTCACATTATGGGGACACGAGCCCCCCACAATGTCCAAGCTGACTACTGATATAACTACCTATGAGTGAAGACAAGATAACCCAAGCCTTAAGTAGGCTGTTTGAACGGCAGCGTATTGTGTTTTGGTATGACACCAAACGGGAACTGCGTAACAGCTTTGAAGCCTTGAACATGCAGGGCGTTGAGAAAATTGAGCTGCTTAATAACGAGTTTGGTGTTAAGCATCGTGTTTTGCGAGAGCAACCTGAGCAAAAGTTTTTGCTTTATCGTGATGGCCCGCAACCGGATGATTTGGATAATTGGTTGCTGGATGTGCAGTTGGCACAGGGTGAGTTTCGCACGGATCAGGTGGCTATTTTGTTGGCTGAAATGGAATTAAGCCTGGAATTTTCCGAGTTGGTGCGAGTCCATGCCGAGTTTTATCAAGCCATTAAGCGTAAAGAGTTATTAAAGCGTTTACTGAAAGCAGATGATACCTTTGGGATGATTCGTTTAAAGATGCTGGCGGTTTGTGCCGGTTCCGAGCCTCGCTTGGATGCGATACTGGAATGTTTGCTGCAAGAGTTGATGGGAGAGGAACCCCGAACAGACACAAATAGACACGAAACCGGGGGCAAATTTCGGCTGATTGTTCGCTGTAAATTGGAGGGTTATTTATGGGAGCAATTGAAGCGTTGTTATGGTTATGAGTCCAGTGAGCCCAGTATTCACGATTTTGTCATTCAACTTTTTAAAAATGCTTATTTCCAGAACTTCGATTTATCAAAAGAAAATACTAAGGGTGTTAATTCTAGCCACTTAGTAGTGAAGCAAAGATTAACCGGTGATGCCTTGGTATTTCTGAAGCGTTGGAAAGACAGTCGGCAGTTTGAAGCAGTTTTTGAAACACTGTCCGCTGAGTGTGTCGATATTCTGGGCATTGAGCACGATTTGGATAAACGGGATTTTCGTGAACTGATTGAACTTGATTACTTTCGTCTGATTGATCAGAAGATTATTAGTGATCTGGTTAACGCTGTGGCGTTAAGAACGATAACCAGTGGCGATGTTGCGTTACTGGTGCGGCAGCGCAGGCAAAGTCATTGGTATAAGAAATATCGGCACTTGTATGAGGCGATAGACTTTGCCGCGCAGTTTTTTCAAGCACTCAGCGACGTTAATTTAACGATAGGCAGTTTTGTTGAAGGCATTGAGCGTTACAGTCGATTTTGGTTTCGTCTGGATCAGCTTTATCGAAAATTTACTTACCATGTCAGGCTATCCGGTCAGGCCACTTTAATGGGGTCACTGACGGACCAAGTTGAAAATTTTTATTCCAATAATTATTTGCTTAAGCTGAATGATCAATGGCAGGCGTTTGTCGATACGGGCAAACAATGGGATGCTACGCCGGTGCTTTTGCAACGTAATTTCTATGAGCGCTGTGTAAAACCCTTTTTAAATAAAGACAACAAGGTATGCGTTATTATTTCTGACGCTTTGCGGTATGAAATTGGTGATGAGCTGCTCAGCCTTATTCGCCAAGAAGATCGATACGATGCGCAGTTAGAACCGGCTTTATCAATGCTGCCGAGCTATACACAATTGGGTATGGCGGCATTGCTGCCCAATAATGAATTGGCGCTGGCGAATAACGACACCGGCACGGTTTTAGTGGATGGTTTAAATTCACAGGGTACGGTTAATCGGAGCAAGATTCTTAATCAAGCGATTGCACAGCGGAGTACGGCGGTTAAAGCGAACGCTTTTATGGCACTCAATAAAGAGGATAGTCGGGTATTGTTGCGCGACCATGATGTGCTTTATATCTACCATAATCGTATCGATGCAACTGGCGACAAACGCGAGTCTGAAGAACGGGTATTTGAGGCCGTTGAAGAGACGCTTCAGGAGCTGATTAAGTTAATCAAGAAGTTAACCGGGGCTAATGCCAATAACTTGATAGTGACCTCGGATCATGGTTTTATTTATCAAAATCGTGCGCTTGACGAGAGTGATTTTGCAGATGTTGAGCCCGAAGGCAATCCGGTGCTTTTTTACGACCGGCGTTTTGTGTTGGGGTTGGGTTTAAAAGAGTTGCCGAGTTTACGGAAATTTAAATCAACCGAGCTGGGCTTGGTCGGTGATGTGGAAGTGCAGATTCCTAAATCCATCAATCGACTTCGCTTGAAAGGTTCAGGCAGTCGTTTTGTGCATGGTGGTGCATCGTTGCAGGAAGTGGTGATTCCTATCCTAAAAATCAACAAGAAAAGGCAAAGTGACATATCGGCGGTTGAGGTAGATATTTTAAGGGGAGCCAGTTCGGTGATTACCTCAGGTCAGTTGGCTGTTGGGCTTTATCAGGCGCAACCGGTGACTGATAAGGTACGTCCAAGAACGCTTAGAGCCGGTATTTATACGCAGTCGGGTGATTTAATTTCTGACTGTCATGACCTGACGTTTGATCTGGCTTCTGAAAATCCAAGGGAGCGAGAGCTGCAAGTGCGTTTTGTGCTAACCCGTAAGGCCGATGAAGCTAATGGCCAGGAAGTAGTGTTGCGCCTGGAAGAAAAACACCCAGGCACCACACATTACAAAGAGTACAAAACACTCCGGTATCTAATGCGACGCTCATTCACCAGTGATTTTGATTTTTAAAGCCACAGGAACCATTAATGGATACAAATAAACACGAATTATTATTGAAAAATGAAGTATTTCAAATTGTGGGCTGTGCAATGCAGGTTCTTAATACGCTTGGGCATGGTTTATTTGAAAAGCCTTATGAAAATGCACTAGTGGTTGAGTTTGGTTTACAAAATATCCCCTTCTTGCAACCGCCACGTTACGAAGTAATCTACAAAGATATAAAAGTTGGAGAGTATATTCCAGACTTAGTCGTTTATGACGCTATTATTGTCGATACTAAAACGATTGAAGCGTTCCTTTTTTGTCAGTAATATTGTGAAACTTGGCGACTGTTATTTATTGCGAGTTGCCTTACCGTGAACTGAGCAGTCATTCATCTTTCGGATTTGAAATTCTATTAAAATTTACAAGCCACCGATAATACCGTCCTCTTAGACTGAATGCGACCAATATTTTTGGCAACGAACAATTGATTTTAAGGCATCCAAAAAAACAGGCAAAAAAAAACCCAAGACAAAAATCTTGGGTTTTAATATAAGAGCTTGGCAATTCCCTACTTTCGCATGGCAAACTGCCACACTATCATCGGCGCTAAGCGGTTTCACT
>CAIQND010000368.1 GCA_903873045.1 uncultured Methylococcaceae bacterium
GCGATTTATCGCGTCTAAATGGATAACCCGTGGGTTTTCGGTAGGGACACGATAAATAGAGACGCGATAAATCGCGTCTCTACGGTGACGACCTGTATATTGCCGCCCATGTGTGATTCATAGTTTAAGGTGATTTCCGGAGAATATTTTACCCATTAAAAGTAGGATTTTCCCAATCAAGCAAGCGATTGGATTCGTTTAATGGGTAAGTTATTTCGCAGAAATCACCTAAGTACTCCCAAAGAGCGAATAATGGGATATTGGTATAAGATTGAACGATAAATCCCTAACGGGATTTTGGCAAATGGCTTTGTGATTGTTCATAGTCAAAAGTGTCCCGCCTTAATTTGGTAGCCATTTTTTATAAATGATGAGATAAATAAATGCTGCAATGTTTTATATTTATAGAAGTGTTTAATTTTAATCTGGCAATAATAGAGAAGGATATCTGATGCCTGCTCCGTTAACCGCTTTCATTATTCTTGTCTGTATGCTTTCAGGAATGGCGCTGGGTTCATACCTCCGGTTGGTTTTACCCGATGAGCACACGCAAGCTGACTCAAAGGATATTCTGATGTCCTCGGCAGGCATGATGGCTACGCTGATCGCTTTGATTATTGGTCTGCTGGTGACATCGGCGAAAGGCAACTACGATAATACAACCTCAGGCATTACCCAATCAGCTGCGAAAATTATCACGATTGACTATTACTTGTCTAACTACGGGCCGGATGCGAAAGCTAGCAGGGATCTTATGCGACAGGCGACCGCTACAGCAATCGAACGCGTCTGGCCAAACGAAAGCACCCAAGGGGCCGATTTGACAAAGATGGAAACAGCCACCGGAATGGCTGATGTTTACAGCAAGATTCGTGAGCTTTCGCCGCAGAACGACTCGCAAAAATATCTTCAATCTCAGGCTCTGCAAATAAGTGCCGACATGATGCAATCCCGATGGATGTTAATCGAACAATCGCAGACTAATCTTCCAAGGATATTTCTGGTGGTGCTGACCTTCTGGCTCACCGTTCTGTTCGCTCAATTTGGCTTGCTGGCTCCCCGAAACCGGACAGCCAAATCGGCATTGTTCATCTGTTCCCTATCGATGTCGTGTGCTATTTATATAATCTTGGAATTAAATAACCCACTGGAGGGAACCATTAAGGTTTCGAGCGCCCCGCTGCATAAAGCCCTTTCTTTAATCGGGAAATAGTGAATTCTAGCCTTCTATTATGATTTGTCATACTATGGCCTTTCTTCAACTCCCTATTAAAATGCGATTTGTCGCATTTTTTCACTAAAGCCATGAATAGCACAAACTACGATGCCTGTCCTGAGTGCGATTTATTGCTCAAACCTGCTCAACCAAAACTGGGTGAAAAAGTCCATTGCCCTCGCTGTGGCCTGTTACTGTCAAGATCCCGTAAACAAAGTATTGAGCGTACCTTTGCCCTGTCTATTGCCGGATTCATATTATTTTTCCCTGCCAATTTGTTGCCCATGGTGGGCTTAACTGTCTTGGGCAATGCGAACACGGGCATATTGATATCCGGAGTTATTGCTTTATATAGCGACGGCATGGCGGCCGTTGCTATTGTGGTATTTTTGGCCAGCATTTTGTTTCCGCTCGTGCATCTTTGTTTATCTTTACTCATTAGCGGACATCTTTATTTTAATCGCCCCAACCGTTATTTGGTTGCGTGGATGCGCTGGATGCATCATTTGGACGAATGGGTGATGCTGGAAGTTTATATGCTGGGTATTATTGTTGCCTGCGTTAAGCTGATGGCGATTGCACCGCTTAAATTAGGTTGGGGTCTCTATGCTTTTATCGCTTTAATCATCATAACAACCCTGCTAACCAGCAGTTTGGATAACCGATTGTTCTGGCAACGCATTGAGCAATTGCGAAAGGAGAACAAGAATGCAAGCTAAAGCGAATGCATTAACCCAAGGATTTATCCGCTGCCACGACTGCGGTAATCTGGTAAAAACAGTTGATCAGCCCTCAACTTGTCCTCGCTGCGATAGTCACCTACACGCACGACACCCACACAGTTTGCAACGCACCACCGCGTTGTTATTCAGTAGTTTTTTTCTGTATATTCCGGCCAATATTTTCCCTATTATGACAGTGAATCAATTTGGTGCGGGTGATGCGCATACCATTGCCGGGGGTATTGTGGAATTAATCGACAGTGGCATGATCCCTATCGGGTTATTGGTTCTGGTGGCAAGTATTCTCGTGCCGTCGTCAAAACTGATAGGCATCGGCTTGCTGCTGCTGTGTGCGCATTTTCGCTGGCAAATCAATGCCCGTCGCTGGACGGTGATGTATCGTGTCATTGCGTTTGTCGGGCGCTGGTCGATGCTGGATATTTTTATGATTTCCATTTTGGTGGATTTGGTTGATTTTGGTGGTATACAGATTATTGCAGGCCCTGCGGCAACCGCATTTGCGGCCGTGGTGATATTAACGATGTTCGCAGCCGAGAATTTTGATCCACGCTTACTTTGGGATAACCAGAAAAACCTATGAATGATTTTATCGAACCTCCTTACGAAGCGAGCGATGCCGCTATTAATAAAAAGCGGGAATTTCCACTGATCTGGTTATTACCGATCTGCGCGTTATTAGTCAGTGTCTGGCTAATTTACAAGACCCTATCGGAAAAAGGGCCTGAAATTACCATCACCTTTCCCAGCGCTGACGGTTTGGAAATAGACAAAACCAAAATCAAATATCTGGATGTAGAAATCGGTAAAGTCTCAGATATTGAAATTAATAAAGATTTAAAAACTATTAAAGTTACTGCGCAAATGGATAAGGAAAGCAATGGGTATTTAACGGATAACACCCAGTTTTGGGTGGTAAAACCACAAATCGGCTTAAGCGGTGTCTCCGGTTTAGGCACTCTGATGTCCGGATCTTATATAGCCATTAAGCCCGAAAAGGGTAAAAATGAACGTCATTTTACGGGACTCGACATTCCGCCGGTATTGGAAACGAATGCACAAGGCAAGAGATTTATACTGGAGACGACTAATATCGGTTCGATGGGCCCTGGAACAGCGATTAACTTTCATGGTATCGCCGTTGGCGAGGTGCTTGATTATGAATTGGCAAAAAACGCCGACAATATCAAATTAACGGTTTTTGTTAACGCGCCTTATGACCAATTTATCAGAACGAATACCCGCTTTTGGATAGACAGCGGCATTGATTTATCGGCGGGTGCCGATGGTTTTAAATTACGGACAGGGCCTTTAGCCGCATTATTGGCTGGCGGCATTGCTTTTCGTACCTCTGCTGATGATAAAACGACGGACACTGTACCTGAAAACACCTCATTTCAATTGTTCGATGGCTATGACCAATCTACGCAAGTGGTTTATCATAGAACTGTCAAAGTCGTTATGTATTTTGGTGATTCAGTACGCGGTTTAACCATTGGCGCTCCGGTTTTATTACGCGGTATTCCGGTTGGCAAAGTAACCGACTTTAACCTGGAAATAGATGCACAAACTGCGGATATAGAGATTCCCGTCGTGGTTGAAGTAGAGCCGGATCGCATTGTAGTCGTTAATAAACAAGCCAATACGACCGTTAAAGAGAATATTACACATCTGATTGCCAAAGGCTTACGCGCACAATTACAAACCGGTAGCCTGCTGACAGGGCAACTCTTTGTTGCTTTGGATCTGTTTCCACAAAGCAAAGTGGTGACACACAACAATAAAACAGGCTATCAGGAATTTCCGACGACGCCCAACTCAATGAATCAGATTGTTAATTCTGCACAAGCCATTATGGATAAAATTTCCAAATTGCCGTTGGAAACAATGACCGTCGAAATCAACAAAACCCTGGCATCCTTACAAGGCACATCCAAGGCGGCAACCAAGGCTTTAGACACGGCAACCGGCACCCTGAGCAGTGCTGACAAAACCATGCAATCTGCCGATAAAGCCATGAGTTCAGCACAAAAAGTATTAACGACTTTAGAGCCGGGTTCCACCACACAGTACGAACTGAACCAATTACTGCAAGAGCTCACGCAAACGGCAAGCTCGGTTAGACAACTAACCGATTATTTGGAAGAACATCCTGATTCTTTAATTCGTGGTAAAAAAGAGAAGTAACCAACATGTCAAATAAGCACTCAAACGGATTCATCTTGCTCTGCCTTGGCAGTTTGCTAACCGCATGCGCAACACCTCCTTCTAATTTCTATACCTTGGAATCACAGAGCCTCCCACCTGCAACCGCCAACACGGCTATTGCCAAAAAGCGGCTGATTGGCATAGGGCCGCTGTCGCTACCGGCTTTAGTTGAGCGCAGGCAGATTGTCACGCGCACAGAAAATAACGGTATACAAATAGCGGAATTTGATCTTTGGGCAGCACCGTTAAAAGACAATGTCCTTGCCGTATTAAGCAAAAATGTGGGAATCCTGCAACCCAATGCCATCGTAAGAGCGTATCCGTGGAATGCTTTTGGCGACGTTGATTATCGGGTTATAGTTGATATTAGCCGCTTTGATACGCAACTTGGCAAATCGGCAAATCTTGAAGCAAGCTGGGCTATCATGGAAGAAAAAAACCATACGATAGTCAGCAATGGGCAAACCAACATCAAACAGCCACTGAATGACGCAACTTACAACAGCGCAGCGCAAGCACTCAGCAAGCTACTCAGTGATTTCAGTCAACAATTATCCTTGGCTCTTATTCAGGTTAAGAATTAGCCGCGTAGGTCGGGTTAGCGATAGTGTAACCCGACGCATTGGAGCTGAAAATGTCGGGTTACGTTATCTCGCTACGCTCAATAAGCTAACCCGACCTACATGGCTGCCCCTACGCCGTAGGAGCGATGCCCACGTCGCGATTTGAGGCGTTGGTCGTTAATCGCGACGTGGGCGTCGCTCCCACACTAACGGTAGCCGCGTAGGCCGGAATAAGACTTTTCGAGCGTGAGCGAGAACAAGCGTTTCCGGCACATGCC
>CAIQND010000369.1 GCA_903873045.1 uncultured Methylococcaceae bacterium
TCACGCTTGCGGCGCGGCACTTTATACGGGTACGCTGAAGCCAACGGTATTAGCAAAATAGCCTTAGGCCATCATCGTGATGATATTTTGGAAACGTTTTTTCTGAATATTTTTTACGGTGGCAAGCTCAAGGCCATGCCGCCCAAATTATTGAGTGACGATAAAAAGAATATCGTCATCAGACCGCTGGCCTATACGCGTGAGAAAGAAATAGAACGCTTTGCTGCCTTCAAGGATTTTCCTATTATTCCCTGTAACTTGTGCGGTTCTCAGGCAAACCTGCAAAGACAAGCGATGAAAGTCATGCTAGCGAGTTGGGATAAACAATTTCCAGGGCGACTGGAAACCATCTTTACCAGTCTCCAGAATGTTGCGCCTTCACAATTGGCTGACCGGCAATTATTTGATTTTGCCGGGTTGATGCGTAGTGAGCAAGCTGACGGGCAAGATGTTTCATTGAATGCAGGTTTGGACGTATTAGCGATGTAAGGGCTGATTTAAGTTACTGCGCCACTTTTTTACAGCGGATGCTACCCGGATAAAACCTTTCAGTTTATCGGAAACGCCTGCTTGCCATTGCTTATTTATAATGAGCATCCCTTTGCTGTCTGGTTAATTTTAATAATTGTTCTTGTACATCTATGACACCCATACAATATATTGACACCCCTGATCAACTGGCCATGCTGTGCGAACAGATAAAAAAAGAAACCTGGCTGGCGCTTGATACCGAATTTTTGCGTGAAAAGACTTATTATCCAAAATTTTGCCTGTTGCAAATAGCAACGCCGGAATGGGTTGCCTGTATTGATCCGATAGCCTTGCCTAATCTGGATAGTCTTTTTGAGGTGATATACAATCCGGCTATCGTAAAAGTTTTTCACTCCTGTCGACAAGATTTGGAAATTTTTCATCAATGGACCGGCAAACTGCCGTCACCGATTTTTGATACGCAAATAGCCGCACCTTTGTTGGGTTTTCAGGATAATCCGGGCTATGCCATGCTGGTTTCCAGCTTGTTAAGTGTTAACTTAAACAAAGCCCATACCCGTGCAGATTGGAGCAAACGTCCTTTAACGGAAGCGCAAATTGAATACGCCGCCGATGATGTCATTTATTTATGCCAGATTTATAAAATCATGGTTCAAAAACTGACCGAATTAGGTCGGATTGATTGGCTAAAACATGACTTTGCCGAACTCACCAATCCTGCGCTTTATAAGGTAGAGCCTGAAAAAGCCTGGTTTAAAATAAAAGGCAAAAATAAATTAACCGGAAAACAGTTATCCATTATTCAGGCGCTGGCACAATGGCGAGAAAAAACCGCACAAGCTGAAGATCGCCCTAAAAGCTGGCTGTTACGTGATGAATTATTGTTTGATCTAGCCAAATTACAACCCGAAACGGTTGAGGAATTGGCCAATGTACGGGGCATTAATGAGCGGGCTGTTAACCGTTACGGCAAAGAATTGTGCCAGTTAATTACCGAGGCCAAAAATCGTGCCCCGCTGCCTTTACATGAAAAAGACCGCCCCGCCAAAAAAACCCAGCAAGAAGAAGCCATACTGGATATTTTAACGGCTCTGGTAAGAATACGTGCCGAAGAAAACGCCTTAAACCCGACTATTCTGGCCTCACGTAAAGACCTTGAAGAACTGTTGTTTAACGATGATGAGGATTGCCCGTTACTGCATGGCTGGCGCTTTACCATGGCGGGTCGGGAATTGGTCGGCTTGTTAAAAGGCGAGTTGTTACTGGGCATCGACTCGGACAAATTGGCTATTATTGAAAAATAATTTTTTAGTGCGTACTGCCACTTACATACCTTCTTATATAGATTTTCAGATAAATGATTTGATTCTAACGGATACCATGCCAATATCGTTAAGTTAAGTGCCTCTTGGCAAGAAAAACCGTTGGCTGAGCGGAGCCGAAGCCAGCAAAATCGCTTCGACTCCGCTCAGCGAACGGCTTAACTTAATGGGATTGGCTACCATCCCTTTAAGGGATGTTATTCGTGTGGATTCAAAACGTTATGTAATGGAAATTTAATTTCTGAAAAACGACAGACTCATAAACCTATGACCCCAATCACTGATCAAATCTTCGATAGCTTACAAACCGTGCAACGTCCCGGTGACTTTTATGCCACCGGCCGCCTGGATATTTTCTTGCCGCAATTGGAAGTTGCCGGTGTCGGCAGGATTGCCTTGCCCTTATTATCAATGCAGGCAGAACAACTGGTGGCTATGGCCGAACAAGCTCCTTATGGTCGCGGCCAAGAAACCTTGGTCGATACCGACGTGCGGCGCACTTGGCAGATTGATGCTCCGCAAGTCACGATCAAGGGTAAACATTGGTCGGAAAATCTGAACACGATTGTCAGTAATTGTGCGGCAGGATTAGGGGTGAGTGGCGAGGTGCAGGCGGAACTGTATAAGCTGCTGGTCTACGATGCGGGCAGTTTTTTTGTCAGTCATCGCGACACCGAAAAAGCACCGGGTATGTTTGCCACTTTGGTCATTGTCTTGCCTTCGGAATATCAAGGCGGCGAACTGGTGGTAAAGCATCAGCAAGAGGCGGTCACCCTGGATTTACAGAGTGACGATGCCGCCGAAATTGGTTATGCCGCGTTTTATGCCGATTGCGTGCATGAGGTATTGCCAGTCACTCAAGGCTGTCGACTGACCTTGATTTACAATCTGGTTCGCGCCGATAAACAACTGCCGTTGCCGAAGCCGCCGGATTACCATCAAGAGCAAGACTTGGTAGCAGCCTTGTTGCATAAGTGGTCGAACTTACTGAGGGCGAAACATAGCGACGAAATACCGGAAAACTGATTTACCTCCTTGAGCATGCCTATACGCCCGCAGAGTTGGGATTTGATGCCCTAAAAAACGCCGATGCAGCAGTGGCTGAGGTGTTGGTGGCGGCGGCTGAACAAGCCGATTGTGACATTCACTTGGCTTTGGTGTCGGTTGAGGAAAGCGGCAGTGCTGAATATTCCGGAGGCTACGGAGGTCATTGGGATGAGCCGGAGGATGACGATTTTGAAGTTGACGAAGTCTTTGAGCGCACCGAGACCATTTCCGAATGGCGGCGTCGGGATGGCAAACCATCACCTTTGCCTACACTGCCGTTTAGCGAACATGAATTTTGCCCAACGGCGGCTTACGAAGCTATTGAACCTGATGAAGTCGAGTTTCAAGAAGCCACCGGCAATGCCGGAGCTTCTTTTGAACGTACCTATCAAGCGGCCGCCTTGGTGGTTTGGCCTAAAGCATTCAACCTGGCTATTATTAACCAAGCAGGATTCGCGGCGACATTGCCGGTGTTGCGGGATTTTTGTCAACGTTGGGAAGATGCAGGCCAAGACCAAAATTCAAGCCTATGGCAAGATGCTCATACGCTGGCGGGTTATATGTTGCGCGATATCTTTCGCGAAAACACCAACAACCCTAATGGCCATCAAAGCCGCAGCAGTGACCGTGAATTTTTAGAATGCCTGTTTCGTTTGCAAGACAGCCACTGTGTCAATGGTTATTGGCAGGGTATCGCCAAGCGCGGTTTTTATCAAAAGAAAGACAGTGCGGCACTGGTGCAAACCGCAACGCTTGTGCCTTGGCCTAATGTGGTCAGCACTTTGGAGCAAGCGTTCTCTTTAAGTGCCGCTAAAGCATACCAAGATTGTGCGGCGCTATTGGCCGACTTATGTGTTGCCGAACCCAATGCTGCCCCAGACCTCAATAATGCCGCGCAAATCTTATGGGCGACACTGCCGGGAGACCCGCAACGTTTCCCTGAGCTACAACCTTGGGAACGTGGCAGAATGACGGTCAACGATGAATTAGTGGCCAATATTCTGACCGGTTTCAGTGCCATCAATACCGAATTGGCCGACAATGCGCTGGCTTATTTTCTGGCTTGGCCTGCTGTTTATGATGTGGATAGAGTCTTGGTGGCAGCAGCCTTGTCCCTCACCCAATCCGAGCTCTATCGCAACCTGCCGGTTATCACGCGCTTGCGGACAGCGGTGATTAAGCATATCAACGTGCGGGTGAGGATGGCATTGGAGCCGCCAGCAGATTGGCGACGGGGCAGCCAAATAAAGTGCAGCTGTCAAGATTGCACGGCATTGAAGTTATTTTTGGACGACCCGACACAACCTAAATGGTACCTTAAAGCCGTTGAGGCAAGGCGCAAGCATGTTGAACAAATAATCAAACAACACCCAAACGATGTCAATTGCGCGACTCAACGCATCGGCAGCCCCCATACATTAATTTGCACCAAAAATCAGGCCAGTTACCTACGCCGTGTTGACCAACGCACGCAAGACTTGAATATGTTGACGAGTTTGGGTTATGACGGTCAATCGTAAGGATTCGTTTAAATAACGGGAGTCAATGGCTGGGGGGGCAGGGTAAAGTTAAGTTGGCTCTGAACCCCGTTATTTTATAGAGGAAGATCTTCTTAAACATCTGTAGCGGGTAGAATGGGCAAAGGCAACGCCGTGCCCATCGTGCTCTAATGTCGTGTTGATGGGCACGCTACCGCTTTGCCCATCCTACGGGCAATGCTATTAAGTTAAGTGAAAGTCGTTTATAAAACCGGAGTGCAACCGCTTCAGCTGTTGCCTGTAAAAAAGCTAAAGCGAGTTGTATTGTTGGGATGTTTAATTTAACGGCATTGGGCGATATTTTATGTTGTGATATACTTTTATCCAGTTTTTAAGAGTTAGGAGAAATAAAGTGGCGACGATTACATTTGATACTTTGAAGTTTGCCAATACACTGAAAGAAGCCGGTGTCCCACCAGCACAAGCGGAAGCCGAGGCTACCGCGCTTTCTGAGGTGTTGGAAGTTAATCTTAAGGAATTAGTCACCAAAGAAGATTTGAGGCATGAGGTAGAATTGCTCCGCCGCGACATGCACGACATGGAGCA
>CAIQND010000370.1 GCA_903873045.1 uncultured Methylococcaceae bacterium
AAGTAAAGGCAATAATGAGAAAACAAAAAAGGGCTTGTATTGCTACAGCCCTTTATTTTATTGACTTTGTTATGATGTTGTTTTCGGTTGTTTTACCGCTTTACTTTCCTATACAAAAGCTGGAGAAGATTTTTCCAAGCAAATCATCAGAGGTTACCGTTCCGGTAATTTCGGCAAGACTCATTTGAGCCTGTCTTAAATCTTCTGCCACCAACTCCCCTGCCTGACTGACTTGTAATTGGTTTAAAGCACTTTCTACAAATTGATAGCCTGCTCTTATGGCTTCTATGTGGCGTCTTCTGGCAATAAAAACGTTGTCGGTGGCTTCATTAAAACCGACACTTTGTTTAAGATGTTGTTTTAACAAGTCCATGCCTGCTCCGGTTTTAATGGAGAGGTAACAACTGTAGCCGTTTTCTGTTTGTTTTATTTCAGGTTCTCTGCCTAGCAGGTCTATTTTGTTGTAAACCTTGGTGATGTCGATACTGGCGGGCAGGGTTTTTAATAACTCTTCTGTTTCCGGCTCCCTGGCATCAATCAGCAGTAAAATTTTATCCGCTTTTAAAATTTCTTCGTGCGCCCTGCGTATGCCTTCTTTTTCTATCGAGTTTTTGCTTTCCCTTAAACCTGCGGTATCTATGATGTGCAACGGCATACCATCCAGTTGGATACGCTCTCTCAGTACGTCTCGGGTGGTACCTGCGATGTCGGTCACTATCGCGGCTTCGTGTCCGGCGAGTGCGTTAAGCAAGCTGGATTTTCCGGCGTTTGGTTTTCCTGCCAAAACAACGGTCATGCCATCACGTAACAAGCGACCTTGTTGGGCTGTTTTTTGTATTTGTTGGATGCTTTGTAATAACCGGATAATGCGCTTTTCGACGATGCCATCAGTTAAAAAATCAATTTCTTCATCGACAAAATCGATAGCGGCTTCAACGTAGATACGAAGTTCTGTTAACTCTGTAACCAGTTCATTGATTTGTGCTGAAAAAACACCTTGCATGGATTTTTGTGCTGAGCGTGCCGATTGTTCGGTACTGCTTTCAATTAAATCAGCAACAGCTTCGGCTTGTGCCAAGTCGAGTTTATTATTTAGAAAGGCGCGTTCGGTAAATTCACCAGGATTGGCTAATCTGGCTCCGAGTGAAAGCACTCGCCGTAACAACATGTCCAGTACGACTGAACCGCCGTGTCCCTGTAATTCAAGTATATCTTCGCCTGTGTAAGAGGCGGGGGCGGGAAAATAAAGACTGATACCAGAATCAATGATGCTATCATCGTTATTTATAAACGAGGTAAACAGCGCATGTCTGGGAATTAATGATTTATTAAGAAGTTGTTTGGCGATTTCAGTGACCAAGGTTCCTGAAATGCGAATAATACCCACACCGCCATTCCCTGGCGGTGTTGCAATGGCTGCAATGGTATCTTGATTTAAAAGCAAGTTATCCCGCTTTTTCTATTTGCTTGGTGATGTAGGTTTGCTGAATGATAGACAGGGTATTATTAATAACCCAGTATAAAACCAAACCTGCCGGAAAAAATAGAAAGAAAATGGTAAAGACGATAGGGAACATCTTCATCACTTTAGCTTGAATGGGATCAATCGGCGCCGGATTTAGACCTTGCTGAATTTTCATGGTAATACCCATGATTAACGGCAAGATATAAAAAGGATCTTGTATTGATAAATCCTGTATCCAGAGCATAAACGGTGCCTGACGAAACTCAACTGTTTCACTTAATACCCAATACAAAGCCATAAATACAGGGATTTGTATCAGAATAGGCAAACAGCCACCCAACGGATTAACTTTTTCTTTTTTATACAGCCCCATCATTTCGGTATTAAAACGCGGTCTGTCATCAGCAAAACGCTCTTGTAGTTCTTTAAGACGTGGCTGAATTTTACGCATTTTAGCCATTGATTTAAAACTGGCTTGTGATAATGGAAAGAACAATAGTTTAATACACATTGTTACACCTATAATTGCAACACCCCAATTACCGATAACATTATGAATAATATTCAATAATGAGTAAATTGGTTTACCAATAAAGGTTAATACACTGTAATCAACTGTCAGTTCCAGACCAGGTGCTATTGCTTCCATCATGGGCTGGATTTTAGGGCCGGCAAATAATCGTGAAACAAATTGCGCATCGGTATTGGCTTCAACCGTTACCGATGGAGAATACGTACCAATGACGTAACGTCCATCTTTTAGTTCTTTGGTATAAAAATGGTTTTCTTGATCAGCGGGTGGAACCCAAGCCGAGGCAAAATAATGTTGGATCATTGCAGTCCAGCCACCTTTGCTGGTGACATCAAGGGTCTCGTCTGCCATATCATCGAAACTTATTTTTTGGTATTTGCTTTTTTCGGTGTAAATAACCCCACCATCATAAGCTCTCATACCCCCTGTCAGCATATTACCTTTGCCTTCAGTATTCTCTGCTCTTAATAACTGACTATATTGTCTGCCTGACCAAGGTTTTCCCGAGTTATTTTTTACTTGTTGTCCCAGGGTTATTTCGTAACTTCCACGTTTAAAGGTGAATAATTTAGTAATAACAAGACCCTTGTTATCAGTCCATGTTATTGGAACGGTTAAACTGTCTTGTCCGGGTAGCAAGGTATAACTGTCTTGCTCATTGGTAAAAACCGTATAATGATTTGGCGCAGCGGCCAAACCGCTACCGGCTATCAAGCCACTTTGGGCAACAAACAATTTTTCTTGATTGTCATTAAACAAACGAACCGGTACCGTGTTTGTTTCAGCGATGTCCATCCCAATTATTTTGCGTAAGTTGTTTACAACATTATTCGCTTTTTCTACCGGGTAATTCAATAAATCCAGATTGGTGACAGTGCCACCTTGCAGATCAATTTCAAGTGCAATAACATCCGTTTTAACTTTCACGGTTTTAGCAGCCGATGCCGCCGAAACAGGAACAGACACCGGATTTTGTAAGCCTGATTCTGCTTGTGAAGAGGCTTCTGCTGTCATTGGCACATCTTCTTTAGCCTTGATGCCTTCTGGACTTACGATTGCAGCAACTTCAGGTTTTGGGCCATAGTCTAGATCCCATGCCTGCCACAACATAAATACAAGCATTGCAAAAGTAACGACGAGTATAAATCTTAAATTATCCATTCTTATTACCAAGTTTTTCCGGAACGGGATCAATGCCCCCTTGATGAAAAGGGTGACATTTTAATAATCTTTTGAGAGTGATATAGGAGCCAATAATAGCACCGTGGCGCTGAAGTGCTTCTACGGAATAACTTGAACAGCTTGGATAAAAACGACAGTTAGAGCCAAGCAAAGGACTTATAAAGTATTTATAAAACTTTATAATTGCTATGAGCAGGAAGCGCATTTGGATACCAACCTAAGCCAATGTTTTTCTAATGACTTTCTTAATAATTCCTGCGAAGCATCGACGGCCTCCCTGCGAGCCAAAACAACAATGTCTATATTTCCCAAACTTTGTTGTTGTATTCTAAAATTTTCCCTCACAGCCCGTTTAATCACGTTTCTGTGTACTGCTTTTCTTATATTTTTTTTGGCAATTGCCAAGCCTAGCCTTGGATGATCAAAATCATTCCTTATGGCTAACAGGGTAAAATACGTGTCACTTGATTTTACAGGCTTAGCAAAAACTTTTTTATATTCAGCCGGTTTTTTTAACCGTAACTGGGGGGGAAAATCAAAATTGTGCTCTGTCACCCAATATCAACTAAACAGTTAACTGGGCGCGACCTTTTGCTCTACGAGCATTTATAACTCTACGGCCACCAACGGTTGCCATTCTTGCACGAAAACCGTGGGTTCTGGCGCGTTTGATTTTACTGGGTTGGTATGTTCTTTTCATATTACTAAAGCCTATTCAGGTGATTGTTAACAAAAACAGATAAAAAAGACTACGGATGATAAAATAATATACATAGTCTGTCAATTCTGTAGCGCAATGTTTTATTGCTGTATAGTGATAAAAAACAAATTCATCCTAACTTAACCCCTATCAATATCTTATCTAATTCAATGAGCTCAATTTGGGATAACTGTCTTACTAAACTTGAAAATGAAATCGCCGGTTCTGATTTCAGCACCTGGATACGCCCATTGCAGGCGCTGGAAAGCGATGGACAACTAAAATTACTGGCACCCAACCGCTTTGTTTTGGACTGGGTCAAGCAACATTATTTTGCAAAAATTAAAGAATCCATTCATGAATTTTCAAACGGCACATTAGAATTAAATCTTGAAATTGGTTCAAAAAAGTCGACAACACCCGCCGCGATAAACAGCGTAAAACCAGTCGAAATAAAAAAAACCAGTCCTAATTTTCTTAATAAAGCGTTTACTTTTGAAAATTTTGTTGAAGGTAAGTCTAATCAACTGGCAAGAGCTGCTTCCCTGCAAGTTTCTGAAAATATTGGGAAAGCTTACAATCCTTTACTTATTTACGGTAGCTCCGGTTTGGGCAAAACCCATCTTATGCACGCGATAGGAAATGCTGTTTTTCAGAAAAATCCGTCCGCAACGATTGTTTACCTGCATTCTGAAAAATTTGTTCAGGATATGGTCAGGGCGTTACAGCAAAATTCAATTAATTCTTTTAAAGAATATTACCGTGGTATTGATGTACTTTTAATTGATGACATTCAATTTTTTGCCGGAAAAGAGCGCTCTCAGGAAGAATTTTTTCATACCTTCAATACCCTTTTGGATAAAAAACACCAAATAGTTTTAACGTGTGACAAATATCCCAAAGAAATTGTAGGTCTTGAAGATCGCTTAAAATCACGATTTGGTTGTGGCCTTCCTGTTTCAATTGAACCGCCTGATATGGAAACCAGAGCCGCTATTTTAATGAAAAAAGCAGCGCAAGTGAATGTAGAACTCCCTCAGGAAGTCGCTTTTTTTATTGCCAAAAAAATTCCTTTCAATGTCCGTGATCTTGAAGGCGCTTTAAGACGTGTTATTGCCAATGCACAATTTACCGGACGTGAAATTACCACAGAATTTACCAAAGAAGCCTTACATGATTTAATTTCATTAAAAGACAAGCTGGTTAACATGGACAATATCCAAAAAACCGTCGCTGAATATTTTAAAATCCGTGTTGCCGACTTATCCTCTAAAAACAGAAAACAAACCGTTACCCGTCCACGACAAATGGCCATGTGTTTGGCTCGTGAGTTAACGTCACACAGTTTTCCTGAAATAGGCGATGCCTTTGGTGGACGTGATCATACAACGGTCATGAATGCTTGTAAAAAAATTAATGAGTTGAAAGAAGCTGATCACAAAATAGCCGAAGATTATTCAAATCTCTTAAGAACGCTGTCACATTGATGCCAACTTCACTACAAATTTTCAACCTCGACAACTTAATCTGTGGATAAAATTGTGCATAAGTCCACTATTGCTGGGGATAATACTGTGTATTAAATTTAACATTATAAATGCTTGTTATTTAAACAGTAGTTATACACAAGCTGTCCATAACATAAATTAACAGGCAACCTATTGAATATTATAACTAAAAATAGCTTATCCACAGATTTAAGCCTTCTTAATAGTAATAAAATAAAGATTAAGTAATATTATATTATTAATCACAAAATTAACATCTTGAAACAATCGCTAACACAAGACAAAGATCCTTTGTAAAACGGACAAATTATAAAACTGACCTTTATTCAAAATTACAATTTTTCATAAACACTTTAATCTGAAGATTGATTTCTATTTTTAAAACCAAGACATACTGGATAATTATCAATGAATAAGCAATGTCTTTAAGTTAAGTGCCTCTTGGCAAGATAAACCGTTGGCTGAGCTGAAGCCGGCAAAATCGCTTCGGCTCCGCTCAGCCAACAACTTAAGCCAAAACGATGATCGCTCTGTGGATAAGTCTGTGAGTAAACCTATTATTACTGGGGATAATGTTGTGTATAAAAATAGATATTAAAAACACGTATTATTTAAACAGAGGTTATACACAGCCTGACAACAACATAAAAAAATAAGTAACTTATTGATTAATTTAATTTTAAATGGGTTATCCACAGATTTTAACCCACTTAATAGTAATAAAATAAAGATTAAGTAACATTATATTATTAAACTGCAAAAAATGTTTTTTGCAGTTTAATTTTAAATTTCACCACTTTAGGCTTAAAGCTAAACTTTCTACCTAAAAAATAATGGCGAACTGTTTTACCTATTTATTAATTTCACCAAACTGTTTTAAACATTATGACAGAGGGGTGTGGATAATGTTGTGGATAAAGCGATTAATTCTGTGAGTAACTCTGTTGATAACAATAAATTTTATCAATATATAGCCATTGCTAACATCATAAATAAAAATTAACTAATTGATTGTTAAGTTAAAAAACCGTTTTTCCACAACTTTTTATTAAACTAACCGTAATAATACAAACAAATGAAATTTATTATTAATCGAGAAGAAATTTTAACGCCTTTACAGCAAATAGTCAGCGTTATAGAAAAAAGACAAACAATGCCTATTTTGTCGAATGTGCTGATGGTTATTGAGGATGAGCAGTTAATACTGACGGGTACGGATCTGGAAATTCAGATTATTGCCAAAATCAACATTAAATTAGCAACACCCGGTTCAATTACCGTACCGGCCAGAAAGTTTTTAGATATTTGCAGGCTTTTACCCAATGGCGCTGAAATTAAATTTGAACAACAAGAGGATAAAGTAAAAATATTATCCAATCGAAGCCGATTTTCGTTAAGTTGTTTACCGGCGGATAATTATCCCGAATTCTCTGAATCTGAATTAGAGAATCATTTTTTTATTAATGCCGGTAAATTTAAAAAAGCACTCGATAAGACAGTTTTTTGTATGGCTAATCAGGATGTCCGTTATTACCTGAATGGCTTATTGCTTAACATCTCCAATAGCAAAGTTAAGCTGGTTGCCTCGGATGGTCATCGATTGTCTATTTATGAAGATTTTTTAGACGAAGGTACCGGTTATGAAGCCCGGATTATTTTCCCCAGAAAAGGTGTTTTAGAGTTGAGTCGATTACTGGATGATGCAGATGCCGAATTGAAAGTTGAGTTTTCCACCAACAACATTAAAATTTTTATAAAGAATCTGATTTTTTCAGCAAAATTAGTGGATTCAAAATATCCGGATTTTGGCAAAGTTTTTCAACAAGAATTTTTTAATCCGATACATATTCAAAAGCAAGTGTTAAAAGATGCCTTAACCCGTGTCGCCATTTTATCCAACGAAAAATTTAAAGGCGTTACCTTGGATATTACGCAGGACAGTTTACGCATCAGTACGCACAATCCTGAACATGATGAAGCGGAAGAAGAACTCATTATCGAATATACGGGCGAGCCACTTTCTATCGCCTTCAATGCCCAATATTTATTGGATGCAGTTTCAAATCTGGATTCTGACCTTGCGGTATTAACCATAGCCAGCAATTCCAGCAGTTGTTTTATTGATGAACCGACCGAATGTGTTTATAAATTTATCGTGATGCCCATGCGCCTCTAAGATTTAAGGTAATGACGTTACTGAAACTGGATATTTACGCAGTCAGAAATATCCTGAAAGAAACTATTATCCCGGATGCCGCCATAAATTTTATTTACGGCGAAAATGCCAGTGGTAAGAGTGCGATTATTGAGGCCATTTTTATTTTGGGACGCGCAAAATCTTTCCGTTCTACAACGATTAAGTCCGTTATTAATTTTGCAGAAACACATCTGATTGTTTCTGCGCAAACACAGCAAGCGAACGGCGGCACACTTCATTTAGGGATTCAACTGGACAGTAAAAGTTTTTGTTGCCGTATTAATCAACAAACGACACAAAAGAGATCAGATCTCGCTTATGCTTTACCCTTGCAAATTATCCATCCTAAAAGTTATGAGTTACTTGATGCGGGGCCGCAACTAAGAAGAGAGTTTTTAGATTGGGGTGTTTTTAATGATGATGAAAAATTTTTACCTGCATGGCGAAATTTCAAAACCGCACTGTCACAGCGAAATGCGTTATTAAAAACAAAGCGTCCCGAGCATATTAATGTTTGGGATAAGGAACTTGTTTATTACGGTACAATAGTCAACACTTACCGACAACTTTACCTACAAAAGTTTAAACCGGTATTTGTTGACATCATCAATCAATTTCTTGATATTAATAATGTCGAGATAAAACTTATATCCGGTTGGGATACCGCCATGGATTTTCAACAGGTTTTAATTGAAAACCTGGATAAAGACCTGCGTTATGGATTTACGCATAATGGCCCGCACCGTGCTGATTTTCAATTATTGGTTGATAACCGATTAGCCAAAGATTTTGTTTCACGCGGACAACTTAAGCTATTAGTATTGAGCTTAAAACTGGCACAGGTAAAGTTGCTCGCCAATGAACGCAGCAATATGGGCTGTTTTTTATTGGATGATTTTGCGGCAGAGCTTGATGTTATTAATCGTGCGAAATTATTGTACTATTTAGCTGAAATGAAATGTCAGGTATTTATAACCGCGACTGAACTATCTGATTTTGGCGATTTAACCCACATAAAAAATTACAAAATGTTCCACGTGGAACATGGCAACATAAAACAGATGTAATGTTCCACGTGGAACATTCGCAACACCAGAAAAAGCAAATTACAAAATGTTCCACGTGGAACATGGCAACGCAAACAAGTGCAATGTTCCACGTGGAACATTCACAACCACAGAAAAAGCAGGAGAGTCATGAGTAACAATAGCGATCACTACGATAGTTCTAATATTCAAGTTTTAAAAGGTCTGGATGCCGTAAGAAAACGGCCGGGTATGTATATTGGCGATACGGATGACGGCTCAGGTTTGCATCACATGGTGTTTGAGGTTGTTGATAATTCCATTGATGAAGCCTTGGCGGGTTACTGTAAAGAAGTTAAAGTCATTATTCACAGCAATGGATCGGTATCAGTTTCTGATGACGGCCGCGGTATTCCCGTTGATATTCATAAAGAAGAAGGACGTTCTGCGGCAGAAGTTATTATGACGGTACTCCATGCCGGTGGTAAGTTTGATGATAATGCTTATAAGGTCTCCGGCGGTTTACACGGTGTCGGGGTATCTGTCGTTAATGCCTTGTCTGAAGAGTTAAATTTGGAAGTACGAAAAAACGGTCAGTTGTATAAGCAACAGTATCGTATGGGTAACCCTGTAGCGCCATTGGCGGCATTCGGCCCAACCGAAGGTTCTGGTACCTTGATTAATTTTAAGCCTAGTACCGAAACGTTTGGAGACGTTGAATTTCATTACGATATCTTGGCAAAAAGATTACGGGAATTATCATTTTTAAATTCAGGTGTACGCATTAGCCTGCAAGATGAACGCACCGATAGACAAGATATTTTTGAATTTGAAGGCGGCATTAGTGCTTTTGTTGTTCATCTTAATAAAAACAAAACTCCGCTATTTCCGGAAGTATTTTATTTTATAGCCGAAAAAGAAGGCGTCACGGTAGAAGTCGCCATGCAGTGGAATGATTCTTATCAGGAAAATGTATTCTGCTATACCAACAACATTCCACAACGTGATGGTGGAAGTCATTTGGCGGGCTTTAGGGGCGCATTAACACGGACTATCAATCAATACATTGAATCCAGCGGTTTGGCTAAAAAAGAAAAAGTACAAACGACCGGTGATGATGCCAGAGAAGGCTTAACAGCCGTGTTGTCAGTTAAAGTGCCTGATCCAAAATTTTCATCACAAACAAAAGACAAGTTGGTTTCATCAGAAGTTAAGCCATTGGTTGAATCAACGATGAATGAAAAGCTACAGGAATTTCTACTGGAAAAACCGCAAATAGCCAAAACCATCGTTGGCAAGATTGTCGATGCCGCCCGCGCCAGAGAAGCAGCACGTAAAGCGCGTGAATTGACACGCCGTAAAACAACGTTGGATATTGCCGGCCTACCGGGAAAGCTTGCTGATTGTCAGGAAAAAGATCCGGCGTTATCTGAATTGTTTTTAGTGGAAGGGGATTCTGCGGGTGGTTCTGCAAAACAAGGTAGAGATCGCCGCACCCAAGCTATTTTGCCTTTAAAGGGTAAGATTTTAAATGTCGAGAAAGCCCGCTTTGATAAAATGATTTCATCAGAAGAAGTCGGCACATTAATCACGGCGTTGGGCTGTGGCATAGGCAAAGACGAATATAATCTGGCCAAATTGCGTTATCACCGTATTATTATTATGACCGATGCGGATGTCGATGGCTCACATATCAGAACTTTATTGTTGACGTTTTTTTATAGACAATTACCGGAGATAGTGGAAAAAGGTTATATCTATATTGCCCAACCGCCGTTATACAAAGTTAAAAAAGGTAAGCAAGAGCATTACGTTAAAGACGATGCCCAGTTAAATGAATATCTGATTCAACTTGCGCTTGATAAAGCCCAACTTTTTACTGATGAAACAGCGCCACCCATTCAGGGGCAGGGTCTGGAAAAACTCGCCAAGGAATTTACCGGTGTAGTGAGCGTCATCAATCGTTTATCCAGACGTTACGATGATATTTTTCTTGAGCAATTTTGTTACATGGACATCATTAATGACGACATCAAACAAGATCAACAAAAACTCACCGCCTGGTTTGCCAAGATGGAACAACAACTGAAAGAGTGTGAAAGCAAAGCCGTGTTCTCAATTGAACTTGACTACAAAGCCGGTAACGAGTTTTCGGCAGTCGTTAACAAAAAACTGCACGGCATAACCAAAACATTTGTATTACCCTCGACTTTCTTTAACGGCAAGGATTACCAAAAGATTTCCCAATATGCCAATGATACGGCGGGTATGTTTAATGAAGCATCCTACATGCAAATGGGCGAAAGACAACAGCCCGTCAACAGCTTTAAACAAGCTTTTGAATGGATGATGAAAGAAATTAAAAAAGGCCAGCATATACAGCGTTACAAAGGTTTGGGTGAAATGAATCCGGAGCAATTGTGGGAAACCACACTGGATTCCAATAACCGCAGGTTATTGCAGGTTAGAATTGAAGACGTGATCGCAGCGGATGAGATTTTCACTACGCTGATGGGTGATGTTGTAGAACCCCGACGCGATTTTATTGTTAAAAATGCCTTGGATGTCACTAATCTGGATGTTTAATTATGCTAAATTACCCTCAAATTGATCCCGTTGCACTGGCCTTAGGCCCCGTAAAAATACATTGGTACGGACTGATGTATGTGATTGGTTTTGCCGCTGTCTGGTTTATCGGGCAAAAACGGGCGAAACAGCCTTGGTCACCCATTAAACCCGAGGCTATAGAAGATCTGGTCACTTATGGCGCGGTGGGCGTAATTTTGGGTGGACGGATAGGTTATATTTTATTTTATAATTTTACTGAGTTTCTAAGTAACCCGATTATCCTGTTTAAAATATGGCAAGGCGGCATGTCCTTTCATGGGGGCATGTTGGGGGTTTTTATTGCGATGTGGTTTTTTGCAAAAAAACAGCACTGCACCCTGCTGCAACTGACCGATATTATCGCGCCATTGGCACCGATAGGCTTGGGGGCAGGGCGCATCGGTAATTTTATCAATTCCGAACTCTGGGGCAGAACGACAGATGTACCTTGGGCGATGGTGTTTCCTAATGGTGGCTCGCTGGCGCGTCATCCGTCCCAACTGTATGAAGCCTTTTTAGAAGGGTTCGTACTGTTTATTATTCTCTGGCTGTATTCCGCTAAACCAAGACCGGTGGGCGCAATTACCGGGATGTCCTTGTTGTTCTACGGCTGCTTTCGGTTTTTTGTCGAGTTTTTTAGAATGCCGGATGCGCAGCTAGGTTTTCTGGCTTTGGATTGGGTCACCATGGGGCAGATACTATCAACACCGATGATCATTATTGGTGCGGGATTTATTTATTTTGCCTATAAAAAAAGTATTTCAAATCACTAAACAGCCATTAGTTAAAAAGGGATGTTTAGAAATCCCTCTACAGCCTTCAAGGGCATCTGAGTCTTTCGACTGCATACAGAAAAGCCTTGTTGAGCGATAAATTTTCAGAAGATAAAAATTCCGTCATTCCGGCATCCCCGCCGGTATGACGGCTATTAGCAAACGGCAATTATTAATATCTCCCTCTGTTTGTTTTAAAATGCTCCCACTCACTTATCCGCACACTATAGATCAACCATGACTTTAACCCTTAACGAAATCCTCAAAGATTCCGCTTACAAACTCACGCAATTTAGCGCCGCACAAATCCAGACCCTGGAAAATAGCATCTTGGTTAAAGAGGTACGCAATAAAGCGACACCTTACGTCACTTGCCTGGCGCGTGGCAAAGAAATCAAACTCACGCCTGAAGAAGCTGTGCGGCAGCTTTATTTAATGGTACTGATTCAAGACTTTAATTATCCTGTTAAGCGCATTGCCATTGAATATGGCGTCACTTTTGGACGTGAAACAAAACGCGCTGACATTTGCATTTTCGATAAAGACCGTCCCACTGTACCTTACATTTTGGTGGAATTAAAAAAGCCCAAATTAAAAGACGGTAAAGACCAGCTTAAAAGTTATTGCAACGCCACGGGCGCACCGATAGGCGTATGGACTAATGGCGATTCGATTTCTTGGTATCAGCGTAAAGACCCCAATTATTTTGAAGACATTCCCAGAATTCCGACGGCGCTGGAAAAATTATCGGATGTCTTGTCAGAACGCTGGACGATTGATGATCTGGTTAAATATGACAAACTGGTTAATGAGAAAAAATCGCTCAAGGATCTGATTCTTGAAATGGAAGATGAAGTCTTGGCCAATGCCGGGGTTGATGTTTTTGAAGAGCTTTTTAAACTCATATTCACCAAGCTCTATGACGAAATGGAAGGCGGCCGCGATAAAAAACGGCATTTGGTGTTTAAAAATTATGGAGACACGGAAACCGAATTAAAAACCAAAATCCAAGAGCTGTTTGATAAAGCGCGGGAAAAATGGGACGGCGTATTTACCGACGATGCCAAGCTACAACTGACCCCCAGTCATTTAGCGGTGTGCGTATCGTCATTGGAAGGCGTAAAGCTGTTTAACTCCAATTTGGACGTGGTGGATGAAGCCTTTGAATATCTGATCAATAAATCCAGTAAAGGCGAAAAAGGCCAATATTTCACGCCGCGCTATGTGATTGATATGTGCGTAAAAATGCTTAATCCACAAGAGCATGAAACGCTCATTGACACCGCCGCTGGCAGTTGCGGCTTTCCCGTACATGGTATTTTTCATGTCTGGGAACAGATCATGCAACAAGAAGGCTTGAGCAAAAGCCATTTATTTACTACCGAAAAAAAGCCCGCCCGCTGTGAAACCTATGTGCAAGACAAAGTATTTGCCATAGATTTTGACGAAAAAGCCGTGCGTGTGGGAAGGACGCTTAATCTGATTGCCGGAGACGGGCAAACCAACGTCTTGCATTTAAATACGCTGGATTACGAACGTTGGGATGAAAAAACCAAAGACGAAGACTGGGGCGATATATACGGCGAAGGCTGGAAAAAATTACGCAAATTGCGCGTCAATAAAGACAGTAACCGTGATTTCGGCTTTGATGTGTTAATGGCAAATCCGCCATTTGCCGGTGACATCAAAGAAACGCGAATTTTGGCTAAATATGAACTGGGCAAAAAAGACAACGGCAAATATCAAACCACGGTCGGGCGCGACATTTTGTTTATCGAGCGCAACCTCAATTTTTTAAAACCTGGTGGGCGTATGGCGGTAGTGTTGCCGCAAGGTCGTTTTAATAATTCCAGTGATAAACAAATTCGTCAATATATTGCCGAAAATGCCCGTATTCTGGCGGTCATCGGTTTGCACGGTAATGTCTTTAAACCGCATACCGGCACTAAAACCAGCGTGTTATTGGTGCAAAAGTGGGATGACGTACTTTGCCCGAAAGTTGATGATTACCCGATTTTCTTTGCCACCATGCAAGAACCCAGCAAGGATAATTCCGGCGACAAGATTTATGTGAAGCGTCAAAAAGTATCTACTTTTGAAGTTAATGATAACCAGGATGGTTTTAAGCTCGTCAAATACGAGCAAGCCGATTTTCTCAAGAAATACGGTAGCATCAAGGAAGCGACCATTTACGAGTTTCAGCGTGACGGCAAGAAAACCCGAATGAATCTGGAGCAGATCGAATCCAAATTTGCGACCTGTACGATTAGCCTAAGCAGCCTTCTTTGCCACCCACGTAAGCGGAAGCGTACGATGCTCTACCCACTGAACTGTTGCGTTGTTAATCGTGACAGCGTTTAATGCGGTCAACGCATAAGAGCCATTTTTAGA
>CAIQND010000371.1 GCA_903873045.1 uncultured Methylococcaceae bacterium
GCTTTCGGTCGTGAATGTACCCGTCGTGGGGTTCCGCCTGCTATCGTTACCCTATTCGGCTCACAGTTTATGACGTGGCGCGGCTTGCCTTTGATCCCTTCTGATAAAGTTAAAGTGATTAATGGTAAAACCAATATTTTATTGTTACGTACCGGTGAAAGTCGTCAAGGTGTAGTGGGTCTTTATCAACCGAATCTGACCGGCGAACTGAGCATGGGGCTTTCTGTCCGTTTTATGGGCATCAATCACAAAGCGATTGCCTCTTATCTTATCTCTCTGTATTGCTCGCTGGCTGTGTTGACTGATGATGCGCTCGGTGTGCTCGAGAATGTCGAAGTGGGCAAGTACCATGATTACAAGTGAATTTGATCAAGCCAATCTAGCGCAATCAGGTTTTACGGAAAATTCAGGGGCTGCATCGTTGCCGGATGTCGATTATTTAACCAAACTTGCCAACGAGCTGTTTTCAGCGTTGCCTTGTGATGGTTCACGGCTGGGTATTGGGACTCCGTCAGTGTCTGGCGGAGCGGTTTCGCCTTTGGCTGGCTTGGGTCATTCCGGGGTAACCGGTATTGCACCGCAAGCGGTTGGTTTGCCGGGTGAGGCGGAGTTGCGGCAATTATTTGCGCCGCGTCAGCCGTCTTTCGAGAGCGTTCCTGACAGTCTTGATACCGGTTCGGTTTTGGGTAATACGCCTTCAGCACCCGGCTTGCCGTCGTCTTTTGCAGGTCTGGACAAGTCCGTGTTGTCGGGTATTTTCCCGCATGACTTTGGCTTGCCCGGAGCCGCTGAATTGCAACAGTTACTGGTTTCGCGTATTCCTACCGGAAGCAACATTCCCGGAAGTGTTGATGCCGATTCAGTTTCGGGTATTCCGTCGGCACAAGACATAACGGTTGAAGCACGGGCTGCGGCTGAAAAATCAGCGGATGCAAGGTTTTCTCCGCAGGTTTTTGAAGCCGAATTGCAAAAGCTTTTTGCTGCCAATCCAACGTCAGGCGGTTCAATTTCCGGTCTTCCCGTTTCGACGGCAACGCCCGGTTTGGCAGGCTCCTTTGCTAATCTGGATGCTTCATTGATCGCGGGTCTTTCGCCCGAAGTCTATGGTTTGCCGGGTGAAGCGGAGTTGCTGAAGTTTTTTGCGCCTTTTTCGACGCCTTCCGGAAGCATGCCAGAAAGCACAGGGTCGGGCTCATCATTTTATTTTCTGGATGAGCAAAAAAACGGTGGTTTTAATGCGCCAGGACTTGCTTCGGCGCATCCGCCTTTTGATGTCCATGCCGTGCGCCGTGATTTTCCGATTCTACAAGAACGGGTTAACGGTTATCCGTTAGCTTGGTTGGATAACGCGGCAACAACCCAAAAGCCTCAAGTGGTGATTGATAGGGTTTCGTACTTTTATGAGCACGAAAATTCCAATATTCATCGTGCGGCACATGAGCTGGCTGCACGGGCAACTGATGCGTATGAAAAATCCCGCGATACGGTTGCGCACTTTTTAAATGCGTCGTCTTCCGAGGAGATTATTTTTGTCCGTGGCACCACTGAGGGAATCAATCTGATTGCCAAAAGTTGGGGGCAGCAAAATCTGGTTGCCGGTGACGAGATTATCATTACTTGGCTGGAGCATCATGCCAATATTGTACCGTGGCAACAACTGTGCGAATTGACCGGCGCAAAATTGCGCGTAGTGCCGGTTGACGATAGCGGTCAGGTGTTACTGGGTGAATATCAGAAATTGCTGAGTTCCCGTACCAAGCTGGTGTCGTTCACGCATGTCTCTAACGCCCTCGGTACGGTTACGCCGGCGCAGGAAATCATTGCCATGGCGCATCGTGTTGGCGCTCGTGTTTTGCTGGATGCCGCTCAATCCGTTTCGCACTTGCAGGTTGATGTGCAAGCACTTGATTGTGATTGGTGCGTATTCTCGGGACACAAAATATTTGGCCCAACCGGTATTGGTGCTGTATATGGCAAGGCCGAGTTACTGGAGTCTATGCCACCGTGGCAAGGCGGAGGTAACATGATTGATGACGTGACGTTTGAAAAAACCACCTTCCAGCCTGCTCCAGCCCGCTTTGAAGCCGGTACCGGCAACATTGCGGATGCTGTAGGTTTGGGGGCGGCGCTTGAATATCTGACCAAAATCGGTATCCAAAATGTCGCGCGTTACGAGCATGAATTGTTGATTTACGGGATGGAGGCACTTAAGAGCATTCAAGGCTTGCGCTTGATTGGTACGGCTACTGAAAAAGCCAGTGTGCTGTCGTTTGTACTGGCAGGGCACAGCAATCAAGATATTGGTGTCGCTTTAAACAAAGTGGGTATTGCTGTTCGTACCGGCCATCATTGCGCACAACCCATCTTGCGTCGTTTTGGCCTGGAAAGTACCGTACGTCCTTCCTTGGCGTTCTATAATACCTACGAAGAAATTGATCGTTTGGTCTCTACCGTTAAACAAATTCAGAGTGGCAAAATTGTTTAACCGGTAGTCTGTTGTTGTCTGGCTCCCATAGCGGGTATGGGAGCCTTCACGCCTACCTATTTTTAAAAATACCTTTACTTTCATATAGATGGATTATTCATCTCACAGTAAATAATTCCCGCCAAGCTTCACAATACTACTCTTTAGTTGAGGATGCGCATCGCGCACCACAACCAAAGTAGAAACCCAATAGATACCCAATAGAAAACAATAATAGATTGTGGTGCAAATAAAACTGTTTAGTGGATACAATTTTAGGTGCGTGATGCGCACTTTACCACTGACTGTAAACA
>CAIQND010000372.1 GCA_903873045.1 uncultured Methylococcaceae bacterium
GGCCATGCCAAAAGGCGTGGAACTGGATATTCTTAAAGGCATGTACAGCTTTAGTCAGGGCGCAAAAAACAAAGCGCCAAGAGTCCAGTTATTAGGGTCTGGAACCATTTTCCGTGAAGTCGAGTTTGCCGCTGAATTGCTCAAAAACGATTGGGGCGTAGAAGCCGACTTATGGAGTTGCCCAAGCTTTACCGAATTGGCCAGAGATGGACAATCCTGTGAACGCTGGAATCGTTTGCATCCAACGGAGCCTGCAAGACAATCACATGTTGCCAGTTGCCTGGCTAATGCAGTAGGGCCGGTTATTGCGGCGACTGATTATACCCGTGCGTTTGCCGAACAAATTCGTGCTTATATCACTGCGCCTTACACCGTATTGGGAACCGATGGTTTTGGCCGTTCTGATACCCGTGAAAACTTGCGACGGTTTTTTGAAGTCGATCGTTACCATGTCACTATTGCGGCACTAAAAAGTTTGGCTGATGCAGGTCAATTTGATGCGGCCAAAGTAGAGGTTGCCATCGCTAAATACGGCATAGCGGCGGATGCGAAAGCTCCTTGGCTAATTTAACAGAAGGAAAATTATATGACTCGTTTGTGTGAAATTAGAGTTCCCGATGTTGGTAATGTCGCTGAAATTGATGTTGTTGAAGTATTGATTCAAGCCGGTGATGTGGTCGAGTTGGAACAAACCGTAGCTACGCTTGAAACGGACAAGGCCAGTATGGACTTGCCGTCCAGTGCCGCAGGCACTATTCAACAGGTTTATATCAAGCCCGGTGATACCGTATCCGAAGGCTCACTGATTGCAACGGTATTGGTCAGTGATGCCGAGATTAGCATTGCCGAACCGGCGGCGCAACCCGCCGCTGTCGTTGCTGAAACACCCGCACCCGCTGCGGTCGTTGAAAAAGCGCCGGAGCCGGTCAGTCTGCCGGTGTCACGCGCACCCGAACCGAAAGCGCCGGAAGTTTTGCAAAGCCCTGAGGTATCAGGCGAAAAAGCCCATGCCTCACCGTCTGTGCGTCTTTTTGCACGCGAACTGGGTGTTGATGTCGCTAAAGTAAAAACCGGTAGCGGTCGTAAGGGACGCATTTTAAAAGACGATGTAAAAAGCTTTGTCAAAAAAGTCATTACAGAAGGTATCGTGGCAACGGGAGCCGGTATTCCGAGCATACCTGCTGTTGATTTTTCTCCTTATGGTGAAACCGAAGTCCAAAAACTCAGCAAAATCAAACGCCTGACCGGACAAAATCTGAGTCGTGTCTGGTTAAATCTGCCGATGGTAACCTACCATGAAGAAGCCGATATAACCGAGATGGAAGCGTTTCGTAATGCCCTGAATGCTGAAAAAGCCAAAGGCGAGTTAAAAATTACCGGTTTGATGTTTATCATTAAAGCACTGGTTGCGGCTATGCAGCAGTTTCCCAGCTTCAATGCGTCTTTGTCAGCCGATGGCGAAAGCTTAATATTAAAGAAATATTTTAATATCGGTATCGCCGTTGATACGCCTAACGGCTTGGTCGTACCCGTATTACGCAACGTCAACAACAAAAACATCAATGAGCTGGCCGTTGAATTAGCCGAAAAAAGCGAGAAAGCGCGTCTGGGTAAATTATTGCCCGGTGACATGCAAGGCGGCTGCATGACCATTTCCAGCCTTGGCGGAATTGGCGGCACGTCGTTTACACCGATTGTTAATGCACCGGAAGTTGCCATACTGGGCGTTACCCGTGCAAAAATGCAACCGGTCTGGAATGGCAAAGAATTTTTGCCACGCCTGATGTTGCCGCTGGATTTAACCTACGACCACCGGGTCATAGACGGCGCGGAAGGTGCCCGTTTTATGGCGACTGTCAAATACTATCTGGCTGATATTCGCCGCCTGTTACTTTAACACGGGACACACTAACAATGAATGAAGCAGTTTTACACGCGGAAGTTTTGGTTTTGGGTGGCGGCCCTGGCGGTTACAGTGCGGCATTTCGTGCGGCTGATTTAGGCAAACAGGTCGTTTTGATTGAACGCTATCCGGTGCTGGGTGGCGTGTGTCTTAATGTTGGCTGTATTCCCTCAAAAGCCTTACTGCACGCCGCGCAAATAATTCATGAAGCCGAAGAATTTGAACAACACGGTGTCAGTTACGGCAAGCCGACGATTGATATTGATAAAATCAGAGACTGGAAAGAAAGCATTACCAAAACCTTAAATGATGGACTGGCGGGCTTGGTCAAACAACGCAAGGTGACTTTTATTCAGGGCATCGGAAAATTTACCTCACCGGATACGGTAGACGTAGAAACTGAAGAAGGCATCCAAACCATCAGCTTTGATCAGGCCATTATTGCCGCCGGTTCACGTCCGACTAAAATACCCATTTTTCCACATGATGATCCGCGTTTATGGGATTCAACGGATGCCTTGGAATTAAAAGAAATTCCTAAAAAGTTGTTGATTGTCGGTGGCGGCATTATTGGTTTGGAAATGGCAACGGTTTACCATGCGATGGGCTCAGAAATCAGCGTGGTTGAGCTGATGGATCAAATCATTCCGGGTTGTGATAAAGATTTGGTGACACCTCTCGCCCGACGCATAAAAAAGCAATATAAAAATATCTGGCTGGACACGCGCGTAACGTCTATTGAATCTCACGACGAAGGTCTGAAAGTCTTTTTTGAAGGCAAAGGCGCACCTGAGTCCGAACTGTTCGATGCCGTGTTGGTTGCGGTAGGCCGCAGACCCAACGGGCCGTTAATCGGTGCGGATCTGGCGGGCATTACGGTCGATCAACAAGGCTTTATTGCCGTCGATAAGCAACAACGCACCCATGTCGGTCATATTTTTGCCATCGGCGATATCGTCGGCAACCCGATGCTGGCACACAAAGCCGTACACGAAGGCAAAGTAGCCGCCGAAGTGATTGCCGGCCATAAAGCTCACTTTGACGCCCTGACTATTCCTTCCGTTGCCTATACCGACCCTGAAATTGCCTGGATGGGACTCACCGAGAATCAGGCCAAGCAACAAGGTATCGAGTACGACAAAGCGGTATTCCCTTGGGCAGCCAGTGGCCGTTCTTTGTGTATCGGTCGCAAAGAAGGCTTAACCAAAATACTCTGTGAAAAAGACACCGGCAAACTCCTGGGTGCGGGCATGGTTGGCACCAACGCCGGCGAGTTAATTGCAGAAGCCGTACTGGCACTGGAAATGGGTGCGGATGCCGAAGACATCAGTTTAACCATTCATGCACATCCCACCTTGGCCGAAACCTTTGGCTTTGCCGCTGAAATGATCACCGGCACCATTACCGATCTTTATATCAAAAAATAGCGGTTGGTTTGTTAAAGCTTTTACCACGAACGACTGCATGGATGCAGGAGGTAGAGCAATGCAGGAGCAATTGCCGAGACACGAACAGCACGAAGCTTTTAGTTTAGAAATTAATAAGGTTGTAGGTTGGGCAACAGCTTTATCGTTGCCCACACATCAAAGCGGTAAATGTTGGATTACGCTATAGCTAACCCAACCTACGCACTAATTCAAATTCCACAATACATATAGTAATTTTTAATCTTATGGATTTATAAAATGTCAGAGTTAATTGAATGTAAAACCTGCTTAAAACAAATATCGTCCGCAGCTTCTATTTGTCCCCATTGTGGAGAAGAATATTATAAAAAGAAGAAAGCAAAAAAGAAAAGTTTTGGGGTTATAACAAAAATATTAATTATTTTGACTATTTTCTTAGTTGGAAAAGAATTTTTAGATGATGGAAAAAATATCACAGTTAGTCCTTCAAAAGGTAAATTAGATGATAAATCATTTGTACGGGCGAGTAGTCATTTATGGACCGGGGTTAAACTGTATTATGGGCCAGATAGAAATTATGTATTTGAGGTAGTTGGAGGAAACGACAATTACAAATCATCATCCGGCGAAACAATGAGAGGTTTATTTGTTAAGTATCCAAGTGGTATGTTGGAATGGAAAGATAGAAACTACATTATTAAGGGCGACAATTATTGGGTTAAAGAAAACGATCCAGCACTCAAAGAGGAGCATTGGGCGGTTATTGATAGCAATATATTGAAAAATTAATTATTCCTGAAATAATAGGTACAGGTCTTGCAAAACCACATCACCTTCACAACTCTGTAGCCACCCAGCTACCATCCCAAAAATAAGATACAAAGCAAGTAGCCTCGATGCAACGTAGTGGAATCGAGGATAATCGAAACTTAAATCCTCGATTCCGTTTTACTGCATTGAGGCAACTCGCTAATGGCTGTAATTCAATGATAAACTTAACAAGACCCTATCATGAACTTTGAGTGGGATACGAAAAAAGCCGCAGCAAACCGGCGCAAACATGATGTATCTTTTGAGGAAGCATCCAGTGCATTACGTGACTCATTTTCTGCTACTGCTCACGACCCAGACCATTCAGACGATGAAGACCGGTTTGTGACATTTGGGGTATCCTCGCAAGGTCGATTATTGACGGTATCGCACACTGATCGTGGAAATGCGCTTCGTATCATTTCTGCACGACTGGCAACCAACGTAGAAAGGCAAATCTATGAAGAAGATTAAATCAGAAACGATGGACGAGCTTCGGCCTGAGTATAAAAGGTCGGATTTTGGCACTATTGTGCGTGGCAAATATGCAAATCGAATTAAAACGGAAACTAATGTTGTCCTCCTTGAGCCAGATATTGCCCAAGCTTTCCCAAACGATGAGGCGGTGAACAAAGCCCTTCGGTATTTGCTGGAGGTCGCTGAAGCATCA
>CAIQND010000373.1 GCA_903873045.1 uncultured Methylococcaceae bacterium
CCATAAATTAATCTCCGTAGAGACGCGATTTATCGCGTCTAAATGGATAACCCGTGGGTTTTCGGTAGGGACACGATAAATAGAGACGCGATAAATCGCGTCTCTACGGTGACGATACCTGTATATTGCCGCCCGTGTGTGATTCATAGTTTAAGGTGATTTCCGGAGAATATTTTACCCATTAAAAGTAGGATTTTCCCAATCAAGCAAGCGATTGGATTCGTTTAATGGGTAAGTTCTTTCGCAGAAATCACCTTAGATGTTAATTGGTTACATTATTTTATGCTCATTCCTTACTTTGCTCGCTTAACTTTAAATTGTCCAGCCAGTAGCCAGCTTTTGCAAAGAATACCCCTACAATTCTTCTTGTAAACGTTGATAGATACCGCCAAAACTGCCGTTACTCATTAACACAAAATGCCCGCCTGTAAGGGCTTCCACTTTAAGTTTTGCGATGATTTCATCAAGAGACTGACAGATTTCAATATTATTGGCGTGGTTTTTTAGCTTGCTTAAATTCCAATCCAGATTTTTCGGTTGATAAATGATTGCCAGATCGGCATTGTCCAGTGATTTTGCCAGCGTTTCGGTATGCACTCCCAAGCGCATGGTATTTGATCTTGGTTCTACAATAGCGATAATGCGCTCTTGTCCCACTTGTTTACGCAAGCCGTCCAGTGTCGTTGCAATCGCAGTTGGGTGGTGGGCAAAATCATCATACAGCGTAACGCCGTTAATCTTTGCAATCACTTCCATGCGCCGTTTAACATTGATAAATTGACCCAACGCCGCGATGGCATCTTTAGGCAGAATACCGACATGGTTTGCCGCTGTGATCGCTGACAAGGCGTTGTAAACATTATGTTCACCTGTTAGTGTCCAATCGACGATGCCTTGCTCATTATTTTCAAACAGTACCGAAAATTGACTGCCGTCAGCTTTGAGTAATGTTGCATTCCATTGTGAGTTTGCATTAATAGACGTTTTTTCAACAGGTGTCCAGCAACCCATTGTCAGAACTTCATTAAGATTGGCATCCCGCTCCGGGCTAATAATTAATCCTTCGCCTGGAATAGTTCTTACCAAGTGATGGAACTGCCGTTTTATGGCATCCAGATCAGGAAAAATATCCGCATGATCAAATTCCAGGTTATTAAGAATGGCAGTCCGCGGACGGTAGTGGACAAACTTTGAACGCTTATCAAAAAAAGCGGAATCATATTCATCCGCTTCAATCACAAAAAAGCCTGATTTATTTTCCGGCCCTCCGCCTAAACGCGCCGATATGCCAAAGTTTAACGGAATACCGCCAATTAAAAATCCCGGATTAAAGCCCTGATGTTCAAGAATCCAGCTCAGCATACTGGCTGTGGTGGTTTTGCCGTGGGTTCCGGCAATACCCAATACCCATTTGTCGTGTAATACATGTTCTGCCAGCCATTGCGGCCCCGATACATAATTAAGGCCTTTATTTAGCACTTCTTCAACTTCCGGATTACCGCGTGATAAGGCGTTGCCAATAATAACCAGATCGGGATTAACATCCAGATTTTCAGCGCGATAACCCTCCATTAATTGAATGCCTTGTTGTTGCAATTGTGTGCTCATGGGTGGATAAACGTTTTGATCCGAGCCGCTCACTTGATAGCCCAATTGCCTTGCAATAACGGCAAGTCCGCCCATAAATGTTCCGCAAATACCTAAGATGTGAATATGCAATGTCGTGTCCTAATGGTTAAAAAAAGTACGGTTTTTTCATTGGTTATTTTATAGATGAAATAGTTACTTGCGTTTAATGACAAGTTACGATGAAATAATCAATAAATAAACACTATATGATCTTATAATGACCAAAAAAAATAAAATATTAGTTGAAGCTACGCCCTTTTTCATTGCAGAGCAATCGGTTCCTGAAAATGATCGCTATGTGTTCGCCTATACTATCACTATAACGAATAAAGGTACGGTACCTGCGCAGCTTTTAAATCGTCATTGGTTAATTACCGACTCCAATGGCAAAATTCAAGAGGTTAGAGGCGATGGCGTTATTGGCGAACAGCCTTACCTTAAACCGGGAGAAATGTTTCGTTACACCAGTGGTGCCGTACTTGAGACACCAGTGGGTACAATGCAGGGCCAATATACAATGCATTCTGACGACGGCGAAAATTTTAATGCCAACATTCCTCAATTTACTTTATCCATTCCAAGAACACTGCATTAGTTAAATGTCTATTTACGCTATTGGTGATATACAAGGCTGTTTTGATCAGTTATTAAGACTCCTTGATACCCTCTCTTTTAATGAAAATACCGATCAACTGTGGTTTGCAGGTGATCTGGTTAATCGTGGCCCCAAATCTCTGGAAACCCTGCGCTTTGTAAAATCGCTGGGTAGTTCGGCGGTCACGGTACTAGGCAATCATGATATGCACTTGCTTGCAGCATCGTGTTTACAAAAAGTGGCCGATAAAAAAAGTACGCTCTGTCAGGTGCTTGAGGCACCTGACCGGGATGAGTTAATTCATTGGCTAAGGCATCGGCCCCTGTTTCATTATAACGATGATTTTTGTATGCTTCATGCCGGTTTGCCGCCGCAATGGGATTTTAAAAAAACCCAAAAAATGGCCTTGCTGGCAGAACAGACTTTAAAAAGCCCTGATTATCAGGTGTTTTTAAAAAGCATGTATGGCAATAAACCCAACGTTTGGTCCAGTAGTTTAAAAGGCGTAGCCAGATTGCGCTTTATCATTAACTGTTTTACCCGTATGCGTTATTGTGATGTTAATGGCCGCCTTGACTTTACCAACAGTGGCCCTTTAGGATCTCAACCTAAAAATCTGCTGCCGTGGTTTGAAGTTCCCAAGCGTAAGAATGCGGATATGCGCGTTATTTTCGGGCACTGGTCTACGTTAGGGTATCATGAAGGGCCAAATTGTTATGCTATTGATACCGGTTGTTTGTGGGGTGGTCAACTGACCGCTTTAAAGCTGGGTAAACAGGTGCAGCGAATCAGCATTGAGTGTCCGGGTGCAAAAAAACCCAATAAAACCGATTATATTTCTGCAAAACAGGAGTCGTTACCTGAACTTGAAGGGCGGCTTAACTTGTCTGATTTTGTGTTGCCAATTTAAGGCGGTAAAAAAGATGGATAGGTGATCTTAGGAACGTGCATGAAATAACTTGACCATTTATATCCCCTCACCCCAACCCTCTCCCGAAGGGAGAGGGAGCAAGATATCTAAGTTATTTCGTGCGTATTCCTTACAGGTTTATAAAACCTGCAAGATCTGTTCGTGTTTCTTGAGCTACCTGGTTTTGTATTGATAGTAACTCCCGTTATCCGAATAGAGGTCGATAGAATAATCTGTGCTTGATAAACTAATAATGCTTTAGCTATCACCCCGTCTGTGAGTAAAATACAGCGGTTGTTATTTAATTTTAATACAGGAAGATGATGATGATGAAAAAAATAAATTTAGCCGCAGTATTCTTGGGTTTGTCTGTATTTTTAAGTACTGTTTATGCCGATGTTGCCTTACAATCCAAAGAAGAAGTTGAAGGAACCTGGAAGCTACAATCCACCAAAAATTCATTAACCGATAAACAAGCTATCAATCGGGAAGACACTTGGGTCTTTAAAGATGGTAAAGTAACGATTTTACATATTCCTCGCGAAGGAATTTATTACGATCAACCACCGGTAGCTTACGATATAGAAGACGGAAAACTAAAAGTGGCGACTGTAGGTAGCAGCCGGCTTGAACTGTTTACAGTCGTTGAAAAGGATGACAACAGCATGATTCTTAAAGGAAAATATGGCGGTTATTATTATTTTAATAAAAAATAATAAGTTGTTGGCTTAACCTGGAAAAATCAGTTGATCCACGAAAAGATTCAACGAGAGGCTAAGGAATACGCACGAAATAACTTAGACATCTTGCTCCCTCTCCCTTCGGGAGAGGGTTGGGGTGAGGGGATATAAATGGTCAAGTTTTTTCATGCACGTTCCTAAGTGCTAAACGTTACCTAGTGAATGGTATCCGTGCCGATAAGATTGCTCTGGTTACCTCCTTAAAGCCGGGCAATGATCGGCTACCCACTTTAATCATTATAAAATACTGGAGTTAGACCTGACAGGCTTATAAAACCTGTCAGGTCGTAAGTATTCACCTCCCCCTTTGAAAAAGGGGGAGTGAGGGGGATTTATCTAATAAAATCTCCCCTAACCTCTCTTTTTCAAAGAGGGGGACTGAATAGTTACGTCAGGTCTGTCCCGTGTTAAGTTGGTAGCCGGAAATTATGGCGTATGTGCTGTTAATTTTTTTATTTGTCCCACTTTAAGCGGGTAGCCAGCGCCTCTAAGTAAGATAAACCTTTGACTGAGCGGAGCCGAAGCCAGTAAAATCACTTCGACCGCTCAGCCGGTAATTGTCAATCTAGTTGTCGCCTCGACGGTTAAATCTTACTCTGGTTTGTGTTCTGAATACTGACCTTATGTCTATTGAAGCGTTATTTCTGATCAATTATTATTTTGCTATTATGTGCCCCTTCCACCCATAAAAAGAAATGTAACAATAACAAAGAACAGGAATAAAAAAAGCGCTTTGAATGCCTATCCAATCAGCAAAAAAACCCTGTGCAACCGGTAAAATAGCGCCGCCGACAATTGCCGCGCATAAAATTCCCGAACCTTGTCCAGTGTGTTTCCCCAAGCCGGTAACCGCCAGTGAAAAAATAGTTGGAAACATGATGGAGTTAAACAGGCCTACTGAAAGAATCGCCCATGCGGCTAAATAACCGCTGCTCATGATGGTTATTAAAACCAGTGTAGCGGCTGTTAGCGCATTAAATACCAGCACTTTGCCCGGTTGAACTTTTTGCATGACTGCGGCCCCGATAAATCGCCCAAGCATCGCGCCGCCCCAGTAAAACGAGACATACTTGCCGGCTTGCTGTTCGGCTAAGCCGGCAATGGCAGGCTCGCCCAGAAAGTTAATCAGAAAACTGCCAATGCAAACTTCAGCGCCGACATAAACAAAAATGGCAATGGCTCCCAACACCAGATGTTTATAGCCCCA
>CAIQND010000374.1 GCA_903873045.1 uncultured Methylococcaceae bacterium
GTGGGCATCGCTCCCACCGTGGGAGCGATGCCCACGTCGCGACTAACGAAAACATCTTGATTTATCCGGGATTGCCTCAGCCAAGCTAAAAAAAATGGCACAACGAGTATTAGCTGTCATTAAAATAACTTGCACCAACTTTGAACGGAAAGCTCATTTATTGCACTGAAAATGCCCACCCTTATCCCGCTGATTTATTGGTAAGCCTTCATCCTGTAAGCCATTAGCTGTCCTAAACGATACCGATAATTAAATTAGCCAGTTGGGTTGATTATTGTTATTATTGCTATAGCAATAATAGCAATAATAGCAATAATAGCAATCGCACAGGAAAATAAAATGACTGGAAATGCTACGCGCGTTCAGGCTGTTCAAAACATCACCAATCGCCAACCTATGCCTCCTAAAGCGCCGGAATCACTGAGTAGCTTATGGGCGAGTGATGTGTTTACCTTAAGCAAGATGAAGGAAAGTCTGCCTAAAGATGTTTTTAAATCCGTCAAGAAAACTATTGAAGCCAATGAAGCGCTTGATGTGTCCATTGCCGATGTAGTGGCCTTGGCAATGAAAGACTGGGCGCTGTCCAAAGGTGTCCTGTATTATGCGCATGTCTTTTATCCGTTAACCAATGCCACGTCAGAAAAGCACGACAGCTTTATCTCCGTACAAAATGACGGCTCTGTCATCTCTGAATTTAGCGGCAAAGTGCTGGTGCAAGGCGAACCGGATGGCTCGTCCTTCCCGAATGGCGGCATCCGCTCTACCTTTGAAGCGCGTGGTTATACCGCTTGGGATGTCGCCAGTCCGGCTTATATCATGACCACCGACAACGGTGCCACGCTCTGTATTCCCACGGTATTTGTGTCTTGGACCGGCGAAGCACTGGATAAAAAAACGCCCTTATTGCGTGCCAATGCCGCCATGAACAAAGCCGCCAAAAGAGTTTTGTCACTTTTGGGGCATACCGATATTGCGCCTGTTAATTCCGGTTGCGGCGCTGAACAAAAATATTTTTTGGTCGATGCCAATTTTGTCAACCAACGCCCGGACTTGTTGCTGGCCGGTCGCACACTATTTGGTGCCGCCGCCGCCGCCAAAGGCCAGCAATTTGATGATCATTATTTCGGTGCAATACCTGAACGTATTCAGGTTTATATGCAAGATGCCGAAGAACAGTTATATCGACTGGGCATTCCTGCCAAGACCCGACATAACGAAGTCGCACCGGGACAATTCGAGATTGTACCCTTTTTTGAAGCGGCCAACGTAGCCACCGATCACCAACAACTGTTAATGACGGTCTTAAAAAATACCGCAAAAAAACACGGTCTGGTCTGTCTGCTGCATGAAAAACCGTTTAAAGGCATTAACGGCTCAGGCAAGCACGTCAATTGGTCAGTCGGTAATGCAACCCAAGGCAACTTGCTGGACCCCGGTACTACGCCGCATTCAAATACCCAATTTCTGTTGTTCTGCGGTGCGGTTATTCGCGGCGTACATAAATACGGCCCGCTGTTACGCGCCACGATAGCGACGGCCAGTAATGATCACCGCCTGGGTGCCAATGAAGCGTTACCGGCCATGATGTCGGTTTATCTGGGTTCGCAACTGGATAATGTCTTTGAGCAAATCAGTAACGGCAAAATAACCGGTTCCCTAAATGCGGGTGTTATGAATTTGGGTATCAATACTCTACCCGTTTTTAATAAAGATGCCGCTGACAGAAACAGAACCTCGCCTTTTGCCTTTACCGGTAACCGTTTTGAATTTCGCGCCGTGGGTTCCGGACAATCAGTCGCAGACCCATTGGTCACGATGAATACCTTACTGGCAGATTCTCTCAACTGGGTCGCCGATTCGCTGGAAAGTAAATTGTCGCTAGATGCTAATCTTGATACAGCAATTCTTAGCACACTTAAGGAACTGATTGATCAGCATGGTGCCGTGGTATTCGGTGGCAACGGCTATTCTGCCGAATGGCATAAAATGGCGGTTGAAGAACGAGGCTTGGCTAATCTTAAAACAGCCGCCGATGCGTTACCGGTTTTAAAAGAAGCTTATATCGAAGAACTCTTTGACAAGCTGGGTGTGTTGTCACCTGTGGAGCTTGCCAGCCGCTTTGAAATTTATGCCGAACAATACATTCTCGCGATTGAAGTCGAAGCCAAGTTGTTGGTCCGCATGGCAAAAACCGGTATTTATCCTGCTGCCATCAAATACCTGTCTGAGCTTTCCTCGACGATAAGCAACCTTAAAAACAACGGTGTCGAACTGGATAATGAGCGTTCAGTTCAGATAACTGCACTCCTGGAATTAATGATGGATGTTGTTAATAAGCTCGGCAGCGCGATTGCCCAGCATCATTTTTTAACACCCGAAGAACACATGCAGTTTTGTGCAAAAACCATCCTTCCTTTTATGGATGAAGTGCGTCACTATGCCGATGCGCTTGAAGGCGAAATCGCGGATGAATTGTGGCCCTACCCAACTTATCAAGAAATGTTGTTTATCAAATA
>CAIQND010000375.1 GCA_903873045.1 uncultured Methylococcaceae bacterium
CAGAAAAATGTAGCAACGATGAAAGAATGGTTAAAAACCTGGCAACTGCCCTTGGTTAACGAGGCATTTCAGGCCGAGGTCTTTTTTAACGTGTTGTTCTTGACTGACCTTAGCTCTCAAATGCTGGATAATTTTTATCGGGATTATATGGTAGAACGAGCCGAGGACATGTTGGGCACGGGTTCCAATGTCTCCGCCTATCCGCACTTAAGCCTTGCTCGTGAACAACGCTTTGCTTCCAAAGGCGCTTATATTGCACACCTTGCACCGGATGGCAAGTTGGTGGCTGATTCCGGCTGGATAGTGCCGTGACTTTACGGAAAAAATAACATAACCTACTGAAAAATGCTATGTATTACTTTAATAAAACCAATCGTTTAATGAGTCGATGGGCTACGCTGCCCCTTATCATTTTCTGTGTTGTTTTCTGTTCGTCGTATCCTTTGAGGGCTGCTGCGTTAAATGATTCCGGCCAAAAAACGGCGGCTTCCGACGTTATCCGCACTGTTGTTAATTACGAAGTGCCTGATGTTGGCATGGTTCGTCAGGATGGCAAAAAATTAGTTTTTAGCCAAGAATTAGACGATGGTCGTCCTGTGATTCTCAATTTTGTATTTGTTTCTTGTTCGGCAATCTGCCCAATGCTGAGTCATGTATTTTCAAAGGTCGAAACGAAATTAGGTAAGGGTGGCAAGAAAGCGCACTTAATCTCTATTTCAATTGATCCGGAAAGTGACACACCCGCAACATTAACTGAATATGCCAAAAAATTTGCTGCCGGATCAAACTGGGATTTTTACACCGGTACCCGAGAGGCAAGTATCGCCATTCAAAAGGCCTTCAATGTTTATCGAGGTGACAAGATGAATCATACGTCTGTCATTTTTATGAGAGCAGCGGCGGGTAAACCTTGGCTTAGGTTGGAAGGCTTTATAAGTCCTGATGCAGTCATTAGTGAATACGATAATATAATGAAACAAAATAATGCGGGTTAGTAGGCTCAATGTACCGCTCACCTTTTAATAGGGTCTATAACGTTTGTAATACTAAGCCAATTCAATAAAAGCGTAGGCCGGAATAAGACCATCCAAGCGTAGCGCGTGGTGGCGTTTCCGGCACACTCGTACCGGATGCCGGAAACGCTTATTCTCGCTTGCGCTCGAAAAGCCTTATTCCAGCCTACGCAGACATTTCCATTTGTCGGGTTATGCTGCCGCTAACTCGACGCGACTTGGCAAGATAAACCGTTGGCTGAGCGGAGCCGAAGCCGGCAAAATCGCTTCGACTCCGCTCAACGAACGGCTTAACTTAACGATATTAGGATCTATAACTTTTGCAATACCAAGCCAATTCAATAAAGAGATTAAAATTTGCACAAGAATAATAGCAGGTGCTTCTTGGCACTGTTAGAATGCCCGATAAAAATTATTTAAAAGGCTGTTTAATGAAACTAGAAAATACCTTGTCCGATACCCATATCAGTCTCGCTCATGGCAACGGCGGGCGACTGATGCGAGAGTTGATTGATCAGCTTTTTGCCCGTCACCTAAAAAATGATCTGCTGGATACGCGCACCGATGCTGCGTTTATTCCGCTGGATCTTGATGCGGGTGAGGTGGTCATTACTACGGATGGCTTTACCGTTGAACCGCTTGAATTTCCCGGAGGCAATATTGGCAGTCTGGCAGTGCATGGCACGGTCAATGATTTGGCGGTTTCTGGAGCCAAACCGCTTTATTTGACATTGAATGCCTTTATCGAAGAAGGTCTGGAAATTGCCTTGCTTGACCGGGTTGTTCAAAGCATGGCAAAAACCTGTCAGGAATGCGGGGTAAAGATAGTGGCCGGTGATACTAAAGTGCTGCGACGAGGGCAGGGCGGTGGTATTTATTTTGCGACAACCGGCATCGGGATGCGTGACCGAAATTTGCACTTGGGCATCGACCAGATAAAGCCAGGTGATGCCATTTTGTTGAGCGGTACAGCCGGAGATCATGGTACGGCGGTGATGTTGGCACGCGAACAATTTGGTTTGAGTGGTAGTTTACAATCAGATGCCGCGAGTGTTTTTCCCATTACCCAACTCTTAATTGAAACGCCCGGTTTACGTTTTATGCGCGACCCAACCCGTGGCGGTATTGCTACAATCGCTCATGAAATTGCCCAGGCAACCGGTAATGCCGTGCGCTTTTATGAGGACAAAATTCCTGTTAACGAGCAGGTTAGAGCCGTTGCCGAAATGCTGGGTTATGACCCTTTATATATGGCTTGCGAAGGACGTGTACTGGCCGTTATCGATACCGCTTATGCTGAAACGGCGATACAAAATTTGCACAATGCAGGTTATTTGGACGCGGCCATAATAGGCAACATAGAGCTTGGCTATCCACACGCCCTGATTGAAACCGTGCTGGGTGGCGAGCGTATTTTACAAGAGCTGGAAGAAGATCCTTTGCCGCGTATTTGTTAAGATAAAAGCTATAGGCTATAGAGCATCACCACGAAGACACGAAGAACACGAAGAAAAACCGGCTACCCACTTTAGCCGGGACATTTTTTGTAGGGGCAGGCTTTACGCCTGCCCTTTAATGCCACGATGTTAGCAGGGTAACCGCAAGGGATTACCCCTACAAGACACGGATATCGTTACATAAAAGGCCATCCACGTAA
>CAIQND010000376.1 GCA_903873045.1 uncultured Methylococcaceae bacterium
GAAATACTCGCTTCCCAAGAGCAGCGGTTTCTTGCCATCAACGTTGACTGACTATATTTACAAAAAACTAGCTTGGCTAATGCTATGATCAGCATCGGTCTACTCGTTAACGCCTTTATACTCGATATTAAAGTTTTTATTCATAGATTTTAAAAAATGATACAGATGGGTCTATCAAATCATAGCTGAGACCAGACAGTCAAACTAATGACGAGCTATAGTCGCGACGTAGGCATCGCTCCCACCGTAGGAGCGACGCCTACGTCGCGACTAACGAAAACATATTGATTTATCTGGGATTGCCGCAGTCAAGCTAAAAAAACTGGAACAACGAGTTTATAGGGTATTATTGTCAGTCTGGATTTTTGGATTACCGGCCTTTAAAAACATAACCGAGCACCTCATGAACACTGATGATATTACCAAAGTAAAAAATTACCTGCTTAACTTGCAAGACCGGATTTGCCAGGCACTGGAAGGTGAGGAGCCGGAAGCGCGGTTTATTGAAGATATTTGGGATCGGGCTGAAGGCGGTGGCGGTAGAAGTCGCGTTTTGGAAAATGGTCAGGTGTTTGAACAGGGCGGTGTTAATTTTTCTTATGTACGCGGCATTAGCTTACCGGCTTCGGCAACCGCTAAACGGCCTGAGCTGGCTAATCGTCAGTTTCATGCGATGGGGGTGTCGCTGGTTATTCACCCTAAAAATCCTTATGTACCGACATCACATGCCAATGTGCGGTTTTTAATCGCAGAAAACCCGGGTTCACCGGCTATCTGGTGGTTTGGCGGTGGTTTTGATTTGACGCCGTTTTATCCGTTTAAAGAAGATGTAACCCATTGGCACACCACCGCACGCAATGCCTGCCTGCCTTTTGGCGACACTATTTACCCTACTTATAAACAATGGTGTGATGAGTATTTTTATCTGCCCCATAGAAATGAAACACGTGGTGTGGGTGGCTTGTTTTTTGATGATTTAAATGAATGGGAATTTGATCAGTGTTTTGCATTTATGCAAAGTGTGGGCGACCATTATAACGATGCTTATTTGCCGATAGTCCAAAAACGAAAAAATACGCCTTACAGTGAGCGGGAACGTGATTTTCAGTTGTATCGTAGAGGCCGTTATGTTGAGTTTAATCTGGTTTATGATCGCGGCACCTTGTTTGGTTTGCAATCCGGTGGGCGAACCGAATCAATCTTGATGTCTTTGCCGCCCTTGGTGCGCTGGAAATACAATTGGCAACCTGAGCCAGGTAGTCCGGAAGCTGTTCTTTATGAAAGTTATTTAAAACCTCAAAATTGGCTGGGTCTTTAAATTATTAGGGTTGCTGTTATTGGCAACCGAAGGGATTTGTTTTTAAAATCTCCCATAAGGAACGTGTATGAAATAACTTAACCATTTATACTCCCTCACCCCAACCCTCTCCCGGAGGGAGAGGGAGCAAGATGCCTGAGTTATTTCCTGCGTATTCCTAACTCCAATGCCGTTAAGTTAAGCGCAAGTTATTTAAAAAACGGGAGTAAAACAGCTTTAACTATTGCTTGCACAACAGCTAAAGCTGTTTTACTCCATTTGTATGCTTAACTTAATGGCGCTATCCCCTACCCCTCTTTTTCAAAGCGAGGGTACAACAGTTATATTATTTAGGAATACTTAAATGCAGGGATCATTAAAAAAAATGCACAGCCGTCTGGAAAGTCCGGTTGCTTATGATTTACCGTTTTGTGATCAGAGTATCGCTTTAAATCCACTACTCGGCAAGTCAATCAAATTAACCTATACCGGTAAAATTTCTTGTGTCCATTGCAACCGGGCGATTAAGAAAAGTTACAATCAGGGTTATTGTTATCCCTGCTTTATCACGCTGGCGCAATGTGATTTATGTATCATGAAGCCGGAAACCTGTCATTATGAAGCCGGAACCTGCCGGGAACCTGCGTGGGGTGAAGCGTTCTGCATTAAGCCGCATATTGTTTATCTCGCCAACTCGAGCGGCATTAAGGTGGGCATTACCCGTCAAACGCAAGTTCCGACACGTTGGATAGATCAAGGTGCGGTACAGGCATTGCCTATCTTTAAAGTACAGTCCCGATATATGGCGGGGTTGATTGAGGTGTCCATTGCCAAACAGGTCAGTGATAAAACCAGTTGGCAACAAATGCTTAAAAGCAAAGTGGAGTCGGTCGATCTGCTTAAAAAACGCGATGAATTAATGAGTCAATGTAAGGCAGATCTGGCTGACGTTATTCAGCGTTTTGGTTCGCAGGCGATTGAATTTTTACCCGACGAGTCCGTTGTGGACATACACTTTCCGGTAGATACTTATCCGGTCAAAATCAAATCATTTAATTTTGACAAGAACCCTGAAGTTTCAGGCATTCTGCACGGCATTAAAGGCCAGTATCTGTTGCTGGATACGGGGGTTATTAATATTCGTAAATTTTCGGGTTACGAAGTGGAATTTTCGATGTAGAATTGATAAATATTGTAGGTTGAACGGCTTAGGAATGAGCATGAAATAATGTAACCAAGTAACATCTAACTCCGGGCGCATCCGCTACTTGGGGGGACACAAGTAACTTTGCTCCTTCTCCAGCGGGAGAAGGCTGGGATGAGGGGGATTAAATAAGGAATTTCTCCACTTTAATTTCCCCTCTCCCAGCCCTCTAACTCCCTCCTTTGTAAAAGGGGGTTTAGGGGATTTTTAAAATTAAAGTTGCTCAAGTTATTTCGTGCTCGTTCCTTACTTAGGATCGTGTGCATGAAATAACTGGCTACCCACTTTAGCCGGGACATTTTTTGTAGGGGCAGGCTTTACGCCTGCCCTTTAATGCCACGATGTTAGCAGGGTAACCGCAAGGGATTACCCCTACAAGACACGGATATCGTTACATAAAAGGCCATCCACGTA
>CAIQND010000377.1 GCA_903873045.1 uncultured Methylococcaceae bacterium
ACCAATAACTCCAACGGTCAAAATGACGATATATACCGTTCTAATCCTAATAATCCATACAGAGAACATGGCAACAAATACAGCCCAGATCCAATTGATAATCCATACGAGCATCACGGTAGCCAATACAGTAACCGGTAGACTTTCAGACAAATAACTTCCACACCCAGAAAAGCATTGATTTTAAAGTTTTTTAATTAGTAAAGTTGGAAATTTAATATCTGAAAGCCTATAATACCCTCGGTTCACTCATTTTTATAACAATATGATTATCTTTAGCTTGCTTGCTAAAAAACAACATCTCACTCCATTGAAACAAACTAAATCTATTGATCTTTAAAAAATGAGCAAACCGAGAGCTAATAATCCGCAAGCCACACAAGCCCCCGTTATTGTTAAAAACATTAGTTTTATTCACTTTTACTTACATTGAGCGGAGTACTGTTTAAAATTTTACAATTAAATTTTATCTTTATAATCAATTAGTTATTAATATATCTGATTAATTGGTATATCTGAGCTGCGTGTTGTAGGTACATTAAACCCGATAAAAAGTGGGAACTTTACGTTATTTATGGTATCCACTTTAAATCCTTGGGTAAAACTTGGTAAGTAATCGTTCAAAAGTCTTTTAACATTTATTAACATGACAAAGTGCTTGCCGCAAGCAGACTATATGAAGTTCACGGTATTTTATTTTGTTAAAAGACTTTTGATCACCTACTTATGTAAAAAATAAAATACTTTAAAATTAACTACTTAATTATTGCTAACATTCAATATATCCGGCTTTTTAAAGTAGAGACTTATTTATGTTACATATTTTCCAATACTCTGATTTTAAATAATATTTTACAACCTATTGAAATATATACAATTAACAATAACTATTTATTAAGTAAGTAAAAATTAATTGTATTTTTGATGATGTACCCCCGCTCAATGTAAGTGTTTAATTATATCTGATTAAAATATTAGACGATAAACCTTTAAAAAATACTGTAAGTTATTGAATATGTTTATAAATATTCACAAATAAGCAGTATCTGGGGGGCAGAGCAATGCGAAAGTAATATTTCATCCCCTTGCCTGCATAGTAGTAGTAATAGAGGTTTTTTTGTAACTCATTAATCGAATTTAAAATTGAGGAATTATTTATGACTTTCCATGCAAAAATTTACTTAAAAAGCGGTGGCCGCTTTAATAACAACCTTTATCGGTCTAAGATACTGTTAGTTACTGGCTTAGCAGCAGGGCTTTATCTTGCTTCTTTTAGCCATAACGCCTTGGCCGTTAACACCACAGCCACTCCCCTAACCGCAACTATTTCGATTGACCCAGACACGTCAACCGGCCAGGTAAATCGTGGTGTACTTGGCAATAATCTCATGGTTTCCGATACCACTTTTCAAGACACTCAAAGCAACAGAGGCGGGGGCGTTTGGAACCCCGTTACCCAGTCCCCGGTTCCCGAATTTGTCAACTTAACGAAGGAAGCCGGCATCTCTTATTTGCGCTGGCCGGGGGGCGATTTATCCCGTACCCTCAATTGGAAAAACATGGTAGGCCCTTTAACAAATCGGCCACAACAGCAATTTGGCCTGCCCGAATATTTAACTTATTGTGCCGCAGTGGGCGCAAATCCGGTTATTACCATAGCAACAAGTGTTGGCAATCCAAATGACGCTGCCGATCTGGTAGAATACCTGAATGCCCCTGCGGACAACAGTAACCCGAATGGCGGTACGGATTGGGCGGCGTTAAGAAGTGCCGATGGTCACACTGCGCCGTGGAACGTGGTATGGTTCGAATATGGCAACGAAGAGTTTAATACACCTCGTTCTTTAGACGTATACGTTTCAAACTACTCCCTGTATCGGACTGCAATGAAAGCGGTAGCGCCCAACATAAAACTAGGGGCGGTTTTTGAAGATTCCACAAATGTTAAAAACGGTTGGACTTATACTGTATTGCAGCGCTTGGGACAGAAAATCGATTTTGGCATCGTCCACCCTTATTTCCCTAAATTAAACCAAGCTGCGGCGCTAAAATTTACCCCGGAACAAGTACAGCTTGCGGCCATTTCTGCTGATGCTGACTTGACTTATCGCCTGGATTTATATAATAGCTTGATCAAGCAGGTTACTGGACGCACAGACTTGGCTTTGGTTGTAACCGAATACAACAGTCTTTTCGTGCAAAACAACCCCGTACCCTATCGACAAACACTGGTTAATGCGCTGCACAATGCCGATTATCTCAGGATACTGTTAAAGCCGGCATCTAATGTCCTGTTTGCTAATTTCTGGCACTTTGCCAATAGTTATTGGGGTATGGTCACGGGCTTTACGCACCTTGGCCAGACACCGGTTAAACAGGCCAATCATTATGTGTTCGCGCTGTATAACAAGTATCTCGGTGCTCAATTAGTTAAAATGGACACACAAAGCACGCCGATAGATTTTTCAGGCGGTTTAGGCATAAGTCCCAGGATTGGTGTTGCCACAACTCAAAGCGCACCCGCACTAGTGCGCATCAATCCTGCTTGGTGGCTAAGTACATTTACTGCTGGCTCACAAAGCCTATCTAATGGAGTGGTTAAGGTGGATTTCAATAATACTGATGTCGATTACTACCATGCCTCTAAATACTTTAACATTGAACCTAATACCCTTTACAGAGCATCCGTCAATGTCCGCACGACTAATATTGTAGGTGGTAAAATAGGCATAGCTGTCGAAGATGGCAGAGGCTGGAATACAATGTACGACCAGCCTTCTAATTTGTTTCTGACAGGGTCAACGTCATCGTGGACTCCAGTAACGGTTGAATACAGAACCGTTGCTGATGCGCAAACAATGCATCTCATGGGTCGTCGACTAGGCGGTCAGGGACCAATATCAGGTTCCGCTGAATTTGGTACTTTTACCTTGGAGAAAATCACACAAAATTTAGGTGCCGTGGAATCAATAGTGGGTACCGCCTCTAAAAGCACGGATAACAATGAGCTAAATCTGGTGCTTATTAACAAAAACCTGAATAACCCCGTAGACACTTTTCTCCAGATTAATGGTAATTTCCGTTCTGTGCAGGCTGAATCACTTACCGGCGTTTCACCACTATCGACAAATCTTGTAACGGGAGCCACTAATCAGGTAACGGTTACTTCGAACTTGGTCGCACAATCAGCAGCGGGTACATTATCGATACAATTGCCTGCTGCCTCTGTTACCGGTATTAAGTTGGTGCGGAATTAAAACCAAACAGCAGTAACAAAAACTTTGTCGGTTTATGATCATCCATCCACTAAACCGGCACATGCACAAGGAGCACTGTCCGAGAACGTAACCTATAAAAACGGGCGCATCCGCTACTTGGGGGAGCGACTAAAAGATTGGGTTGCTCAGTTACTTAAAGCCCTCTCCAGCGGGAGAGGGTTGGGAGAGGGGAAATTAAAGTGGCTCTTCAGATTTTGGCGTGATCGCGTAATATCAAAAAAGTCAAATGGTTATGAGATATTTTAAAATTTCTGTAGATATGCACTGTAACCATTTGTTAGCACCTAAAATACTATACCAAGGAAAGGTATTTATTAATTCGCAGATAAAACAATACTTCGGACTGTTTTAAGTTATTGAAATGGTATGTTATTTGACGAATCGCCCCAAAAATCCAATGTTTACACTAAAAAAATAAATCGTTAATTTTCAATTAGTTAATATTTAATGCGACTCTGCATTTTTCATAAGTTTGATTTAATTCGCCACAAACCGCCACAAGCCCTATTATTCGTGAGTTACCAATTATCAATACTATCCGAAGTATTGATAAAACAATCGATTATAAATATTACAACAAAAAAAGTAGTTATTATTTTAGAATCTACCAACTAATTAATAGGTGTATCATATCGTTTTTTAACTATTTTTATTGATCACGCCAAAAGTCAGAAGAACCATTAAAGTAACTATTTATGATCCCCCATATAAACATCTATTTTAGAAGCAGTCCTCACTTTATTAAAAACCTTTATCGGTCTAATAAAGTTTTGTTAGTTACAGGGCTTTATCTTGCATTATTTAGCCATAATGCATTGGCCGTTGCTTTCCCTTCATTGACCGCGACTATTTCGATTGATCCAGACACCTCAATCGGCAAGGCAAATCGTGGTGTACTTGGCAATAATATTTTAGCTAGCGATACCACCTTCCAAGACACTCAAAGCAACAGAGGCGGGGGCGTTTGGAACCCCGTTACCCAGGCCCCGGTTCCTGAATTTGTCAACTTAACAAAGGAAGCCGGTATCTCTTATTTTCGCTGGCCGGGGGGCGATTTTTCTCGTTCCCTCAACTGGAAAAACATGGTGGGACCGCTAACAAAACGACCACAACAGCAATTTGGCTTGCCCGAATATTTAACTTATTGTGCCGCAGTGGGCGCAAATCCGGTTATTACCATAGCAACGAGTGTTGGCAATCCAAATGACGCAGCCGATCTGGTAGAATATTTGAATGCTCCGGCAAACAACAGTAACCCGAATGGCGGTACGGATTTGGCGGCGTTAAGAAGTGCCGATGGTCACACTGCGCCGTGGAATGTGGTATGGTTTGAATATGGCAACGAAGAGTTTAATACACCTCGCTCTGTAGACGAATACGTTTCAAAATACCCGCTGTATCAGGCTTCAATGAAAGCGGTAGCACCCAACATAAAACTAGGGGCGGTTTTTGAAGATTCCACAAACGTTAAAAACGGCTGGACTTATACTGTATTGCAGCGCTTGGGACAGAAAATCGATTTTGGCATCGTCCACCCTTATTTACCTAAATTAAACAAAGATGCGGCGCTAAACACTACCCCTGAACAAGTAAAGCTTGCTGCCATTTCTGCTGACGCTGATTTGGTTTATCGCCTGGATTTATATAACAGCTTGATCAGGCAGGTTACTGGACGTACAGACTTGGCGTTGGCTGTAACCGAATACAACAGTCTTTTCGTGCAAAACAAACCCGCACCCTATCGACAGACGCTGGTTAATGCGCTGCACAATGCAGATTATCTTAGGATACTATTAAAGCCGGCCTCTAATGTCCTGTTTGCTAATTTCTGGCAATTTGCCAATAGTTATTGGGGCATGGTCACGGGCTTTACGCATCTTGGCCAGACGCCGGTTAAACAGGCCAATCATTATGTGTTCGCGCTGTATAACAAGTATCTCGGTGCTCAATTAGTTAAAATGGACACACAAAGCACGCCGATAGATTTTTCAGGTGGTTTAGGCATAAGCCCCAGGATTGGAGTTGCAACAACTAAAAGTGACCCGGTAACAGTTCCTGTCCCACCTGATTGGTCTAGACGTTTATTTATTGATGGCTCACAAAGCCAAGCCAATAATGTGGTCACAGTAAATTTCAATAAAAATACTGATGTCAATTACTACCATGCTTATAAAGAATTTGACGCTGAGCCTAATACTCTTTACAGAGTGTCTGTCAATGTCCGTACTACTGATATTAAAGGGGGGAAAATTGGGATAGCTGTCGAA
>CAIQND010000378.1 GCA_903873045.1 uncultured Methylococcaceae bacterium
CTGCGCTGAACGCAAGGGTTATTCCGGTGTTACGTTGTTATCCCGGCAAGTGCCGTTGCAAATTATCCACGATATGGGCGTTGCCGAGCATGACCGGGAAGGGCGTGTGCTGGTTGCAGAGTTTGAACATTTTTTTCTGCTTAATGTGTATGTGCCTAATTCTGGCGAGGCATTGGCGAGGCTGGATTACCGGCAAGACTGGGATCGGGAATTTCTGGCCTATTGCCTGCAATTGCAAAGTAAAAAACCGCTCATTGCTTGCGGGGATTTTAATGTCGCGCACCAAGAAATCGATATTGCCCGTCCAAAGCCGAATTACAATAAATCGTCCGGTTATACGCAGGTGGAAATCGATGGTTTCAGTCGTTTTCTTGAGGCCGGATTGGTCGATACCTTTCGGCATTTTCATCCGGATACGGTTGCTTACAGTTGGTGGAGTTATCGCGCTGGTGCCAGGGCAAAAAATGTTGGTTGGCGTGTTGACCAGTAACGCGTTGATCGATAACGTTAAAGAGGCTTTTATTCTGCCGGACATTACCGGATCGGATCATTGTCCGGTGGGTATCGAGATTGATCTTTGATGAAGATTGAGTACCAGAAACGGCGTAGATCAGAATTAGACTTTTGGCTACCTACTTAAGGCGGGACAGTTTAAGGTTAATCCTTTCGCTGAGCGGAGTTGAAGCAGACAACTTGCTTCGACTCCGCTCAGCGAAAGGTCTCTTTTGATGCTTTATCATTAAGTTAACGTATTGACGGTTAAGCCTTTTTGCTTGTCCCGCCTAAAGTTGGTAGCCAGGCTTTTCGAGCACAAGCGAGAATAAACGTTTCGGGCATCAATGAAAAAGTCATTTATTTAGTAGATTATAAGTAGTTATACGTATATTTTTTGTGTTTCTTATGTGTTCTAATTAATTCGTCTGCAGGGTTTAAGCTACTTGGTTTAAGCTACTTGGTTTAAGTACATAACCCTGCATTACAAACGATACCCACAAATAAATTATTTTCTGTTTTTTTTATATATAAAAATACGTAGCCGGGTTTATATTCTAAATCGTGAATTAACCAAGATTGTTACATTTAGATACAATTCAGCGATAGATTACGATTTTTTTTTAGTGTAGTATAAAAAAACGGACTACCGATTTAAAATGACGGTTTTAGAGTATTACCCAGCAGGGAATGCATCTGTCTCGGCTTAAGCTGGTAGCCAATAGGTAATAAATAGATTTTTGTTCTTTTAAGGTATCTTTTAATGGATATATTAAACTTTTTGATAAAAGGTGATTGTGATGGCCGTAATAATATTATTTACAATAGCAATAGCGGGTGTATTGCTTTGTGTCGCTGCCAGAAGTTCTGAGGCTTAACTAAAGTCTTGCAGCCAATACGTTGTTTTAACCTGTCTACAGCATTGCTATTTAATCTATTAAAAGTAATGCTTTTTTATTGTTAGATTTATAAATGTTGCTTGTTTTAATATATTTTTGTATTGGACAAGCAGCAAGTTAAACAGTATAAAAAAATGCTCTACAAGAATGTCAAAAACGGACGATAACACAATATTGTGGGCGAAAGAAGGTCAATCAAGCCAGCTCGGATCAGGTCGCCAGGTAGAAACCCAGTTAGGTATCTCGGTGGCAGGCATGGGATGGCCAATCCCGTAACCTTGTGCCAGATCACAACCTAGTTGCAACAACATTTTACCCTGTTTTATGGTTTCCACCCCTTCGGCAATCACCTGAAGATGAAAAGCGGTGGCCAACGCAAACACACCCGCTACAATGGCCAAATCATCGGCATCGTTAAGCATGTCACGCACGAAGCTCTGATCAATTTTGATCTGGGTAACGGGCAAGCGTTTCAGATAAGTCAGCGAAGAATAACCGGTGCCAAAGTCGTCGATGGAGAATTTTATACCCAGTTTACGGCAAGCCTCTATTAATTGGGATACTTTGTTTAAATCGTCTATCGCGCTGGTTTCCAGTATTTCTAACTCCAGATCTCCCCATTTAATCGTCGGATGAGCCGCCAGCAAAGTACGCAGTGACTCGATAAAGCTTTCCTGTTGTAATTGGCGAGCACCAATATTGACACTGACGGGAATGTTTAAGCCAGTCGTATGCCAGTATTCTACCTGGCTTAAGGCGGTATCAATCACCCACTCGCCGATGTCGATAGCGAGCGGGTGATCTTCAATCAAGGGCAAAAAAGTATCCGGAGCCAAAAGGCCCTTGTCAGGGTGTTGCCAGCGAATCAAGGCTTCGGCACCGATAATATGACCCAATCGAAGGTTTACTTTGGGCTGGTAATAGAGCACGAACTCGCCGGCCGCCAGCGCACTATCAATTTGTTCCAGGCTTTCGTGATGGATACGGGCAAGGTTGCTCTGCGCAACATTAAAAATGTGATAACGGTTCTTTCCGGTTATTTTGGCTTGGTACATGGCTTGGTCTGCCTGACGTATTAATAATTCCGCATCCACCTCATCTTTTTGTGGGTAAAAGGTTACTCCCAGACTGGCTGAAACCTTGAGGGTATGGTCACCAAATGGTTCCGGTTGTGAGGCGGCAGCAAGCAACCGGATAAGCAACGGCACACTGTTTTCAATATTACCTATGTCGACCAATAAGGCGATAAACTCATCGCCGCCCATTCGAGCGAGGGTATCAATCTCGCGCAGTGTCTGCTTCATATTGTTCGCCACTGAAATCAGTAACTGATCGCCCGCTAAATGCCCATAATTATCGTTAATGGCCTTGAAGCCATCAAGGTCAAGAAAGGCCACCGCCATGAGTTGTTCGTGCCGTCTGGCCTGGGCGATTGCTTGATGCAGACGGTCGATCACCAGTACCCGGTTAGGTAAACCGGTCAAGGCGTCGTAATGCGCACTGTGTTCTAATTCTTGCTCATGCTCCTTGAGTAAAGTAATATCGGAAATCACCGCTACGTAATGACGAGTATTGCCTTGGGTATCACGGACAGCACTAATGTTTTGCATGACGGCGTATATTTCGCCGTTCTTGCGCCGGTTCCAAACTTCGCCATACCAATGATCTTTATGGGTCAAATCGTACCACAGGTTAGTATAAAAATCGTTTCCCTGACGACCCGAGCTAAAGATGCGAGGATTTTGATTCAATATCTCCGCACGGCTATAGCCGGTTATTTGGCAAAAAGCATCATTGGCCTCAATGATCGTACCCTCTTCATTGGTAATCATAATCCCTTCGCGGGCATGTGTGAAAACGCTGGCAGCGAGGTAGAGTTTTTCTTCGTTTTGTTTGCGCTCACTAATATTTTGCACAAAAACTATAAATTGCCCCCCTTCAACGGCCTGGTATTGGACACTGATTTCAACATTATAATCACTGCCATCAATGCGACGATGCCGAGATTCGAAACGTCCTTCGCCCTGCGTTTTTATCGCTTGCAGATGGGCGAATGTTTCAGTGGCTGTTTCGAGGGCTTCTAGATCAGTAATGTGTAGGGTCAATAACGATTGCTCACTATAGCCACTCATTCGGCAATAGGTTTCATTGGCTTCCAACACGCGACCCTGACTATCCAGTAACAAGAATCCGTCCATCATCGTTTGTAGAATAACGCGATGGCGGTGCTCTTTTTCTTGTAACGCCAAGGTTAATTCTAGCTGTCTTTGTTTAATCACAGTCAATTGCTGGTTCCACAGGTAAAAGAGTACCCCGCCAATACCCAACTCAACGAGACCGGTCAGCAAAAGGGTTTGCCACAACTTTTCTTTTAAGGGGGCGTAGACTTCGCTCTTATCCATTCGAGTCACTAAATACCAAGGCGAGTCAGGAATGTCACGCACGACCGCAATCACCGGTGTTCCACGGTAATCAATGCCATCCACAATTCCCTGCTGTCCCAGCACGGCTTTTACGGCAGGTTTTTCGTTGTCACTTAAGAGCATACGCAGATTAAGTGCCGCATTTTTGAAAAATCGCAGATCATTCAAAAAAAGGACTTCATTACCGTCCCGGCGGACGAGCAATGTTTCTGCACTGGTGCTGGGTACTGGCCAGTTCTGGATAAACGGGTAGAGGAAGGTCGATGGATTAATACGCAGCACAACCGTACCCAGTGGCTGATTGCCAGCTTGTGTGTTAAGGATTGGCACTATCATGCCCAGATAGACGTGTTGATCGTGTTCGTCCCGATAAAAATCTTGAAAAATAACCTGCCCTTTATCGATAGAAGCGGTTGCCTGCTCAATGAGTCGGTCAGACGGTGGCAGGTTTTGGTCTGGTATTGTCAGCACAGGGATGCCTTTCGTATTAAGGATAAGAATTTGGTCGTATCCAAAGTCGCCGTAGTAATTCAGGTACTTGCCTAGCCAATCTTGCAGCTCTTGTTGTGCAGACAAACTGTCGGGAGACTCCAATAGTCGTCGTACGGCGGTGGTAATTGGAGTGCTTTGGAAAAAAGCGGCATCCCCATGCCGTTCTTTGCGCCATCGGGTCAGTTCCCCAGATTTCAACGCTGATATTGCCAAAAGTTGAGACTCTACTTTCTGGCGAAATTCCACTTCGATCCTGCGATAGTAATTGTAAGTGATCGCCAGAATGAACGCAGTGAAAACGATAACAATCATAATATAAAGCGGGTGTTTGATTGTAGACATGCTGGCCTGTCTGGCCTGTCTGGCCTGTCTGGCCTGTCTGGCCGTAAGCACCCACAGCGCCAAACCCATGATCAGGAGAATAAAGGTCGTGTTGAATGCAGGAAGAATCATCAAGTTACCGGCGATTATCGATGCACCGAAAACGTAATTCAGCAGGAGCAAGAATCCCGTCAATAAAATCACGCCCGTGAAGCTCCACATCAACCACCTTCGCCAAGCGTTGTGACTATCAGGAGTCACAATAGACAGTTCGGCAAAGCGCCCCGTAGGCCAGCAGAAAGCAAAAGGCGGTGACAGGCGATATATAGCCTATGGAGAAGTTCTCAAAGGTGCCGCTAATGTGCATATTGAAAAGTTCAGCCGGCAGGTGCATACCTAAAACGCGTAGCGATAATAGCATTAGGGAGGTTATCGTACCTGCCCAGCTAAGGAATGTGGCGAGTAACTCGGCGACACGACCTTTATGTATCGGGGCAACGAGCCAAAGTACCGTGCCAAACCCTACCGAAAGTAACGCGGTGCTGGATGCCATCGGCTGTGTGCCGTCTTTCCATGTATAGAGAGCCTTTATATCCAGCGCCCAGCCAAACAGCGCCAGAAAGCCAATCGCAGCCACAGACAGACCCGCAATTAAAAGCACAGGCGTAGAAGAGTGTTTCCAATAGGTGGGTCTTATTGAAGTCATATTATCGTCTCCTGGCATCGATCTTGAATCTACTTGACTTGATGCCTTAGCGTTGAGAAGTGAAAAAACTGTTTTTATTATGCAATATAGACTTTCAGATAAATAATTTCGGCTACCCACGTAAGGTGGGACAGTTTAAAATTAAGCCGTTCGTGGTAATCCTGTCGGCTACCCACTGTAGCCAGTATAAAATATTGGAGTTAGACCTGACAGGTTTATAAAACCTGTCAGGTCTGTCCCGTGTTAAGTTGGTAGCCCGACATTGAAGCCAGTACTCATTAAAAGTCTAACTGGAGAGGCTCCCTGTATGTAACGATGCCCGTGTTTTGTAGGGGCAATCCCTTGCGGTTGCCCTGCTAACATCTTGGCATTAAAGGGCAGTCGTAAAGTCTGCCCTGATCAAAAAATGTCCCTGTATTTTGGCTACCCATTAAGGCGGGACACTGAGCAGCAGAATAGTTCGCCAAGTACCCAAAAGTCCGTCATTCCGGCAGGGAGAGCGAAGCGAGGGTTGCCCGGAATCCAGTTGCCATGGATGGCAATTACAAAGCATACAATTGATTGATTTATAGACACTTCGATTTGTCGGGTTACACTGTCGCTAACCCGCGACTAACGTTGCAAATCACAACGTGCTAAGGAATGAGCATGAAATAAGTTGAGCATCTGTAGGGGCGGATTTATCCGCCCAAGGCGAATGAATTCGCCCCTACACGCATGATTCATTGGCCATTCTATTTCATGCACGTTCCATAGTCAAAAGTGTCCCGACTTAAGTGGGTAGCCTGTATTTTCAAATGAGTCAATTTACGCCTGTTTTTTATTAGCCGTCAATAAAATTATTACAGCCCTGACCAGAAGTCGATACCGGTCATTAATTTATACATCATTTACCCGATACCCGCATGAGTGGTAACGTGTCGGCTTGTTTACGATATTTAACTTAAAGATAAGAGAAATTGAATATTGAGTTATAC
>CAIQND010000379.1 GCA_903873045.1 uncultured Methylococcaceae bacterium
AACGGTGAGCGTTTGGCCGGTGTGATTCGTGAACAATATCCGCTTGCCTTGATTGATGAATTTCAGGACACCGACCCGGTGCAGTATCGGATTTTTGCCAATTTGTATCCGGCAAATAGTGATAACGGCTTGGGTTGTTTTATGATTGGCGATCCCAAACAGGCGATTTATTCGTTTCGGGGGGCTGATATTTATACCTATCTTAAAGCGCATCACGTTACGGCAGGCCGACATTACACGCTGGGCAAGAACTTTCGTTCGACCCAAGCCTTGGTGGCAGCGGTTAATCAGGTATTTGTTGAAGCGGATAAACAAACCGAAGGCGCTTTTCTCTTCAAAAGCAAAGCCAGTAATCCGTTGCCGTTTATACCGGTTGATGCCCAAGGCCGGGATGAGCAATGGGTGGTTAATGGTGACGCGGGTTCCGCTTTAACTTTGTGGCATTGGGATTCACCGGATGCCATCGGTATGCCCGACTATCGGGAAAACATGGCCGAAGTGACCGCCAGCGAAATTGTGCGCTTGCTGAATTTGGCAAAGCAGGGACAAACCGGATTTATATCGCCAGAGGGCATTATTAAACCCTTGCAACCTTCCGACATTGCCATTTTAGTGCGTAGCGGTACAGAAGCTAAAGTTATCCGCAATGCGCTGGCAAACCGGCGACTGCGTAGCGTTTATCTTTCGGAACGTGATTCCATTTATGCAACCCCCGAAGCGGCTGATTTGTTGATTTTGCTAAAGGCAATGGCTGAACCCCGCAACGAGCGCAAGGTGCGGGCGGCTTTAAGTACCGCTGTTTTAGACTGGTCTTATCAGTCGCTTCAGCAACTGACCATTGACGAGCCGAGCTGGGAGCAACAGTTGGAACGCTTTTTGGGTTATCAGCAACGCTGGCAACAAGATGGTATTTTGCCCACCTTGCGGCAACTGATGGGTGACTACGGTTTGCCTGCGCGGCTGATGACAGAAAATGAAGGCGAACGCTGTTTAACCAATCTGCTGCATCTGGCCGAATTGCTGCAACAAGCCAGCGCCCAACTCGAAGGCGAACAGGCGTTAATCAGGCTGATGGCAGAAGAAATTGCCGCCACCGATCAAGCCGCTGAAGCCAGTGTGATTCGTTTGGAAAGCGATGCCAACTTAATCAAGATTATCACCATTCACAAATCCAAAGGTCTTGAATATCCGCTGGTATTTTTGCCGTTTATCTGTAGCTTTAGGGAAGTTAGCGGTCGTTACAGCCACTATTATCGTTACCATGATGCGGAGCAAAATTTAAGCATTGATTTAAGCAAGGCCGATACTATTAAAAATATCAGCGACCGGGAGCGGCTTCAAGAAGATTTGCGTTTGTTTTATGTCGCCATCACGCGGGCACAACATGCCTGTTGGCTGGGTTTTGCACCGATTAAAAGCGGCAATACCAAAGACAGTCAATTGGACAAAAGTGCGGCGGGCTACATGCTGGGTTGGCAACCTAAAACACCCTCCAACGCTTTGGTGGCTCATCTGACTCAACTCAAAGGCAGTTGTGACGCCATCGCGCTGCTAAAAATTCCTGAACCCAGTCCTGATTATTACCGGCCTCTGGAGCAAGCCGAAGCCCTGGAGGCACCGCTAACATCAACCGCCACCATTACCGATAACTGGTGGGTTGCCAGTTACAGCGCCTTGCAGATGGAACATAAAAATACCATTCAAAATAATGATCTTACGCTGTCCAACGCCC
>CAIQND010000380.1 GCA_903873045.1 uncultured Methylococcaceae bacterium
AGCATCTTGTGAAATAGGGCATATTATCGCAAGACCGCTGTTGTTAAAAATTGCTGGTTGTTATTTTATACATTGCACCCAGTGCTACGATGCTGTATATTTTTCTCATGAATGACAACACTGAAACTTCATCATCAAGAATTTTTAAGACCGCTTGGTTCGCAAAAGCAGCAAAAAAAGCGCTCATTACTAACGAGACGCTTTGTTTAGCAATCCAGCAGGTCATACTAGGCCAAACCGACGATTTGGGTGGCGGGGTGTTTAAAAAACGCCTAAACAATAATCGACACCGCTCCATCATCCTTGCCAAGGGTGGTCGGCACTGGTTTTATACCTATCTTTTTGCAAAGAAAGACCGGGATAATATTAGCAGTGATGAGCTAACCGAGTTTAAGAAGTTGGCAGCCCTATATGGTCTACAGACCAATATGACGATTGATGCCGCGATAAAAAACGGCGATTTATTGGAGATTTGCAATGCCCAAAAAACCTCAATTTAAAAGCGACGCGTTTGAAGCCATCTATAGCGGAGCTAAAGGCCTGTTTCAAGCTGGCGGTATTGATAAGACAACCATGCGCGAGTTTGACGAGTCTTGCCTTTCCATCCCTATGCAGATTGAGCCGCAACAGATAAAACTAATCCGTGAAACCAACCATGTCAGTCAGCCCATCTTCGCCCGTTATCTAAACACCAGCGAATCGACGGTACAGAAATGGGAAACCGGCGCAAAGCGTCCCAGTGGAATGGCTCTAAAGCTCTTGGCTATTGTCCAGAAACACGGTTTGCAAATACTTTCTTAATTTAATAACTGGGCAAAGTAAAATAGCTGGGATCAGAGCAAAGTTAAACCCCCTCTCTAAAATGGATTGTTTTCTAACATTGCACTCAACCGGAGAATGACGTAAGGAATCCCAACAATACGATGCGTAATAATGTTGGGATTCGTTGCCTCACCTCAACGGGCTACATAGTGACTTTCACAACCTTACGTTGCCGGATCGTTTCAAGTTCAATTTTCCGTTCAGAAATTTGCTGCATGATGTGCATTGCCAAATCGCCTAAAGGATCTCCGCCCAATGCTTTTTCTTCGGTAACCGTGACCATTAAATCGTACAACTCCCCGGCTTTCTGAAGGGCAATTTCTTGTTCGGCTTCGGCCATTCGGCGATGTAATTGAGCAAGACGGCGAATCGTTTTAACCAGACGCGCGGCAATATCTTCACCGGTAATGGCTTCGGGGTCTTGGCCAAATTCAAGTATCAATTTTTCGATAGCGGCTTGATCACCTTTTGCATAGGCGACATTGACCTGTGCCATTATCATGTTACGGCGAACGCGTTCTGCATCGGTGGTGGCGCGATCCGGGTGCATCAATTTGGCAGCTTGTCGGAAGGCTTGCTTTAATTCCGGTGTTATTTCCCGTGGAGGTACGGGCTGTTTCTCTGTTAAACCCGCTTCTTCGGCGGATTGTTGCGCCTGCCGTTCGGCGGCGTCAGCTTCGGCTTGCGCCTCGATATTATCAACGTCTAATCCGGCTTCTGCCCTGGCGATTTGCGCAACCAACTGATCAAGTTCCACATAAAACCGGCCAACAGTTTGATAATAATTATGCTCAAACAGAGCGGTTTCCACCTTGAGGGTTTCCAGCGTCAATTCAGCATTGGCGACCTGATCTTCCCGTATTGCTTGTTCGCTTTCCAGACGGTTAAGTTCTTGTTCTTCGGGTAGCATTATTTGTCCTTCCAGTTGATGTCGCGATATGTGAGGTTTTCTTATGCATTTGCATGGCCTTGTTTAGCAGCTTTACGATACAACTCTACTGCTTGTTCATCATCTTGTTCTATGCCGCGTCCGTATTGGTACATCCAGCCTAAATTGAATTGCGCTTGTGCATAACCTTGATCAGCGGCTTGCTCATACCAAAATACAGCTTGTTCATCATCTTGTTCTATGCCGCGTCCGTATTGGTACATCCAGCCTAAATTAAATTGCGCTCTTACATGACCTTGTCCGGCAGCTTGCTCATACCAAAATACCGCCGGTTCATCATCTTGTTCTACGCCACGTCCGTATTGGTACATCCAGCCTAAATTGCATTGCGCACTTGCATAACCTTGTCCTGCAGCTTGCTCATACCAATATACCGCGTGTTCATCATCTTGTTCTACGCCACGTCCGTATTGGTAAATCCCGCCTAAATTGCATTGCGCTCTTGCATGACCTTGTCCGGCAGCTTGCTCATACCAAAATACAGCCTGTTCATCATCTTGTTTTACACCACGCCCGTATTCGTACATCCAGCCTAAATTGCATTGCGCGATTGCATGACCTTGTCCTACAGCTTGCTCATACCAAAATACGGTGGTTTCATCATCTTGCTCTACGCCGCGTCCGTATTGGTACATCCAGCCTAGATTGCATTGCGCTCTTGCATGACCTTGTCCTACAGCTTGCTCATACCAAAATACGGCGGCTTCATCATCTTGTTCTACGCCACGTCCGTCTTCGTACATCCAACCTAAATCCATCCATATCTCTGGATCGTTTAATGTTTTATTACTAAAACACCAATCGAATGCCAAGTAACTGTAAAAATCGTTTTTTTCGATATTTTTGGTTATTCCTTGTCCACCCCAGTACATTCTTGCAAGTGGAAAATACGCTTTGCCATAGCCTTTATCAGCTAATTGATGAAAAACAATAAAAGTATCTGCCAGTTGTTGAAGCTTGGTAAAAAAAAGCTGTAATTGAAGCAATTGATTGTCTTCAAATAGATCAAACTGCTCGCCTCGTTTTGGTAGTAAGTTGGCCTCAAAGCGGCTTTCCCAACCGTAATCAGTTATTCGATTATAAATATCCCGCGCCTGCCGATAGCGTATATCCTGTTCAACAGTGACTATTTTTTGGCTTTGAATTGCAGCCAATCCACGCCTCAATAAACTGGTCGATGTAGTTGCGCTGGCATTGATGGCGCGGGTTCCGCTAATAATCGGTAGTTGATCGGTCATGTTAGTATGTTGGTGAGTTTTGCATTTGCAGGATAAGCTTGCCAAGTTCATCACGACCCAACAGGCGCACTTTCGATTGTCTGGCGAGTTCAATGGCATTGACGGTGTAATTGCCGGTAGTGACGACCCAGGCGCTATGACAGCTATAATAAGCCATGCCGGATAAGGCTTCTTGCACAGCGGACACGCCGACACTACCGGTGTAACATTTAGCCTGAACAGCGGTAAGGTGTTGGTCTTTATGCAGGATCAGGTCAGCACCATAATCGCCGGTTGAGGGTGTCGTTTGTACTTGATAACCGTGGCTTGTAAACAATTCGGCAAGGTAATCTTCGAACTCTATGCCGCTGAGTTTTTTTAGTTCGTCGATATGCAGAGAACCATAGTGCCGCTGCCAGCGTTCATGTTCGTTCTGTTTATGGAGTAAGGCTTGCTGTTGTTGCTTGGAAAAACTTAAGGTGTCGCGCAAATGCCGAACTTTTGGGTCTAGTTGCGCTGCTGCCGGTTTAGCAAGTGCTTGGTTGCTGGATAGCCTGATTTTCTGCTGTTGCTTTGTAAAGGCCAAGCTGTCACTTAAATAACGTGTTTGTAGGTCTTCTTTAGCGGGCGCTTTAATACCGAATATCCAGTTTTTTAGCCAGTTCATAAGATAGGTTTACTGATTCCTTTATTGGGTACAGGCTGAGTTAAACTGTGCAGATGCATTAATGTAGGCTAATGATGTCATGAAAGGCTAATACCAAGCAAAAGTATTTTTGAAATCAGAATAATAAAGGTGTCAGGTCGTGAAAAATTATATTTTAATGCGTTAAATAAAGACCAATTTTCCTTGTCGAAAGGCTTGCTTTAATTTCGGTGTTATTTCCCGTGGAGATACCAGCGGCTTCTCTGTTAAACCCGCTTCTTCGGCGGATTGTTGCGCCTGCCGTTCGGCGGCTTCAGCTTCGGATTGTGCCTCAATATTATCAATGTCTAATTCGGCTTCTGCCCTGGCGATTTGTGCAACCAGATGATCAAGTTCCACATTAGCTATTAGGTATTAATTTATCATTGTCTACATTTTCTCGTGATGATAGTCTTGGGAAGCTTGAGTTTCCAAGGCTGGTTTACCAAGCTGGAGCTTGGGAAACAGCAGAAATCTTTAATGACGGAGAAAGAAAAGCTGTATAATCACTTGTTATGCAGCTCAATTGAAAAGGTATCACGAACAAAATGCAGCCCAGCTTATTCGGTCTAAAAAAGACTAATCGAGATTTTACTCTAAGAGAAACTTGGGGGAAAAATCAATTTAACTCTTCTTTTCCAGCCGCCTTGTGTTGCTTTCTGGCATCAAAAAATATGCAAGCAAATTATCTGGCTGTTTCAGAAGGTAAGCTGACACCTAGTTTTATTTCAATAAAAGATGTTTTTTCAATAAATGCAGACGATAAAGATACATATTTTGCATTTGAATCACAGCACACTCCATATCAAAAATTTGTTGTTGGCTCTTTACCAAGAACAGACTTGGTTATTCAAAAAGAAAGTACTGGTGAATGTTTATCAGGTTTAGAGGTAAAACTAACAGCATTACCAGACAATACAACATCTGATCTTAATGAAAACCTTTATGGCAGTGAAATTGTAGTAAGACCAGATACAATAGTTTATCTTGCTTGCAGCATAGCGACAGGACTTTCAAATGAACTTAACGATCATTTGCCTTCAATAAAAATTAATGATTGGTCGGATGCCAAATTAGTTTTGAAAAAAATAGATTTAATTATAAATGCAGTTGAGTTACTTTCTATTGTACTCGAAAAACAACAACATTCTTTTTTATTACAACCCATTTGGAAAACAATAGGAAAGTCACCAGAGCTTTCCGAAAACTGCTTAGATATGTTTGTCTGGAGTAATGCAGGATTTAGCAATTTTATTTCAAGTATTGCGAAAAGAAATCAGGATACAGGTATAACTAGACAAACAAGAACAGCGATCTGGTTGTATAAAATGCTAAGTGAAATAAAAGATAACAAAAAATTCAATCACAAAAAAATCATTGATACGCTGTCATACAATACAAAAAATGATAAAGCCTTTGCCTCTGCTGGAAATGTTACTAATAAATACATGTCTTGCCCTAGGTTAATAAAACCCATTATAAAAAAATCAGAAATAAAAGAAATTATCTTAGGTGGAGGGCAAAATATGTTAAGTCCAGAACGACGGTTTGATGCCATTCTGTTCAATTCTCCGAGTCTTTTCACATGAAATGCGTTGATCTTTTTGCTGGCTGTGGCGGTCTTTCTCTTGGTTTTGAGAAGGCGGGCTTTGATGTAGTTGCTGCTTTTGAGTATTGGGAACCTTCGATTGAGGTTTATAAAGAAAATTTCTCTCATCCAATCTTTAAACAAGATTTAACAAATGAACAAGAAGCTATTCAAAAAATAAAAGAATATGC
>CAIQND010000381.1 GCA_903873045.1 uncultured Methylococcaceae bacterium
TCTGGAGGGGCGCTCCAGTAATGAACGCCGGGGCAGTATTTCTTCGATACGCCCCTGACCGGGTGAAGACAAGGTCCATAATACCTTATCGCCAACGGCGACTGTTTCCAGTCGCCGTAAGGTTTGGCACAGAATGATTTCCTGGTTATATTCAATTGCAATGCCTTGCCCTAAATGGGAAATAACCAGACCTTCCAGTAACTCGGCCATTAGATTTTGGTTTCTAAATGGGCGATACGAATCGCGGCCGGCGGATGACTGTAATGAAATGCCGAGTACAGTGGATCAGGCGTTAAGGTGTTGGCATTTTCTTCATAGAGTTTAACCAGGCCGCTAATCATTTTTGAGGCTTTGGCATTATTGGCGGCAAAGTCATCGGCTTCAAATTCAAATTGTCGTTGAAAATAAGCACTGATAGGCTGCATAAAAAAAGTAAAAGACGATGAAACCATTAAAAATAATAATAAGGCGGCGGCATGTGAGGGTTGCTCTACACCCAAGCCGGTATAAAACCAGGATTCATTAATCAACCAACCTAAAATCGCCAGACTGATTAAGCTCATAATGGCGGTTGCAATCAGCATTTTGATCACGTGTTTGCATTTAAAATGTCCCAACTCATGCGCCAGTACCGCTTCCAGTTCTTCGTCTTCAAGCGAGTTAACCAGATTGTCAAAAAACACGATGCGTTTGTTATTGCCCAGGCCGGTAAAATAAGCGTTACCGTGACCGGAGCGTTTGGAGCCATCCATGATGAATATACCTTGACTGTTAAAACCACAACGCGTCAACAGTCCTTGAATACGGTCTTTTAATGAACCGTCTTCCATGGGGGTAAATTTATTAAACAAGGGCGCAATAACGGTAGGATAAAGCCAGCTCATCAACAAAGAAAAACTCATGATGATTGCCCATGCCCATAACCACCAAAACGGCCCCACATTGTCCATAATCCACAGGATTAAGGCCAATAAAGGCAGGCCAATGGCAGCGCCCAGTCCCAAGTGCATAAACTGGTCTTTAATAAATTGGTTAACCGTGCTTTTATTAAAGCCAAATTTCTCTTCAATGACAAAAGTCTGATAGATGCTGGTCGGGATTTCTATGACCGTCAATAGCAGAAAAATACTGGCTGTTGCCGCAACGCCTGCCATTAAAGGTGATGAGAAAAAAGTAGTCCAATAGTCAAAAGACGCATTGATACCGCCACCCAGTGTCAATAAAAGCAATACCAGAATACCCAGTATGCCATCGATATTGCCCAGTTTGACTTTTTCAAGCGTGTAATCAGCCGCTTTTTGGTGCGCCGCCAAAGGCACTTTGTCTTTAAAGGCATCGGGTACGGCAGAGCGATGAGCAGCGACATAATCAGCGTGCCGTTTAGCCAGCCAAAATTGTATCGAGGAAGAAATAATCAGTGCAATTAAGAAGATAATAGTAAAGGTATTCATAGGTCAAATGCATTAAGTTTAAGAGTTAGACGTATAGATTTGCCAATGCTACACTAACAGTCACCTTTAACACAATGGAATCAATCAATGGCGCAGGATTTACAGCACCTTATCTGGATAGATCTTGAAATGACGGGGCTTAACCCGGACAGTGATTTAATCATTGAAATTGCGACAGTAGTCACCGATAAAGATTTAACTATTGTTGCCAACGGTCCTGTTTTGGCCGTACATCAGACGGATGTAGCGCTGGCAGCAATGGACGAATGGAACCAAAAGCATCATGGACAATCCGGTTTAATTGAGCGCGTTAAGGCATCAACCATTAATGCGGCTGAAGCAGAGCGGCTAACGCTTGAGTTTCTTAAAGAATGGGTGCCTGCCAATACTTCACCGATTTGTGGCAATAGTATTGGTCAAGACCGGCGCTTTTTATACCGTTATATGCCCACGCTTGAGGCGTATTTTCATTATCGAAATATTGATGTATCAACGCTTAAAGAACTGGCGGCAAGATGGGCGCCGGCTGTAAAAGACGGCTTTAATAAA
>CAIQND010000382.1 GCA_903873045.1 uncultured Methylococcaceae bacterium
CATTGATGAGGTCGCCATGGCCGCCAGCAAGCCGCGAACGGTAGAACCTGACTGGCAAGCCGTCCGGCGACTGCCAAGGATGGCGGAAGTGTCGCAATCGGCAGGGAACCGGTGCGACCAACACACCATCAAGTCATCCTGCACAAAAACCGCCACGGCCATTATCCGTCAACGCCGCAGTGCCCAACAGTTTGACGCCAAAATGTCGCCACTACCACAAACCGACTTTTACCGGATGTTGGCAGCCGTATTACCGACCACAGCCGCCTTTGAACACTGGCGATGGTCTCCTAAAATACATTTGTTTATTTTTGTGCATCGCGTTGAAGGCCTGGAACCCGGTTTATACGCACTGCCAAGAAATCACGATGCCCTGGAAAAATTACAAGCCGCAACCCTGGCTGATTTTGACTGGCAAAAAGTGGCAGACGAAATCCCGCTTTACCATTTGTATTCCGGGGACTTTAGACTAACCGCCAAAAACCTTTCCTGCCATCAACCTATTGCCAGCGACAGCGCTTTTAGTTTGGGCATGGTCGCAGAATTCAGCGAAACCCTCGATACCACGCCGTGGCAATACCGCCGATTATTCTGGGAATGCGGCTTGATAGGGCAAGTACTCTATCTGGAAGCAGAAGCCGCAGGCATACGCGGCACAGGAATCGGTTGTTACTTTGATGACAGCGTACATGAGCTTTTAGGCTTTAAAGGTGAACAATTTCAAAGTCTATATCATTTTACGGTAGGCAAGCCACTGGAAGATAAGCGGATTGAAACGTTACCGGCTTATGGGCATTTAAACGGTGGTGTGTAGGGTTTGGAATAGACCTCTCGAATAAACTCGCCAGGGTGAGTTGTTTTTTAAAGTTTGGTGACTTATGAGAAAAAGGTTTTGATGACTATAGACATGACGCCAGCAATGATTATCCCCATCATCCATTTTATGGTTACAGAGTCTGCCTTTAAAACAGCGAGATCAGTGCGTATAGGTGCAAGCTCTTGCTGGAATTTTGCATCAAGATACTCTTTGGTGACCAGGTCTTTTAGATTAACTTCAAGCACTTTTGATATTGCCTCCGCTTCAGCCTGTTTTTCTGGAACACCCGCAGATTTAAGTTTATTTGCAAATTTTAAAGTATCAAAAGTGACGGTAGTCATTGATTAAGCGCCAGATAAATAATTTGATAATGATCAATGTAGTCGTAATGGCTGCCTGTTGTCAACACGGAATAATGGGAAAACCCTATGAGCTGATGGTATAAAAAATATATCATAGGCTATAAAGTCGCCAGATTATCCAATCTGAAGCACGAAAGATTAAGCGCGTAGGGTGTATAAGCGAAGCGTCATACACCCCATTGGAATTGCTGCCACATACGTGAAATGAATCACGTCGCGCCATATTTAATACTGCCATAATTGCGCTGGTTCCCAATCTTCAGATTGGGAACCCAGAGGTCGAAGCTCTGGCTTCGTTAGGCTGGAAGCTGGAGCTTGGGAATGAGCCTAAGTAAGCAGAGCGGGACTTTTATATTGAGAAACTGAAAGCTTGAGCTTCCAATAAAAAAATGGGGGCTTTTATTATTTTTAATTTGACAATCAAACATCTGACACCAAAGTTCCCCGTTGATTGGTGAAGTTATTGTAATAATAAAAGACTTAACCCCTCAAGATTCACTTTAACGCTGATGTGCCTTTTGGTACTCAAATTAGGGTTGTTTGGGGGAATTATTGTCGAATGAACCAAGTACTTATAGCCCCAAACAGTAGCAATTCTCATTATGGTAAAGTATATAAAATCAAATGGTTATAACAATAATAAGCCTCTAACGTTGATGAGATTGGCTTGTGATTAAGAGTTTATATTTTATATTTTATGAAATCTAAAATCCGGTCATAAACCTGCTCTAAATTTGCTTTTTCCATCCTCATCAGCAATGTCTGCGGAAAAAAAGACAAAGCCTCAAAAATATTAATTTTATCTGTTTGATTTTATTGGTATTGTCATAATTAGAATTGCTGTCGGGAAGCGGGTATCCATTGCCAAGGATGGTAATCTTTGTATATCCCTTTAGTCTGGATTCCGGCTTATGTATAACGATGAGTGTCAGTCAGCGTTACAAAGCATCCAGGTTACGCGTATCACCCAGATTGCGCATTTGTCTGAGTATCCAGGATTGCCTTCTAAGAACATAACTTGAGGG
>CAIQND010000383.1 GCA_903873045.1 uncultured Methylococcaceae bacterium
AATAGTTACCGAACTACAAAGCGCAGAGTTTGATGATGAATCGATATAACTCCAACTATTTCCGGCTTAACGTTAAGTTAAGCGTGGATAAGGTTATTGGCTATCTTAATACAAAATGGCTTCAAATCGGCGCAATTCTATTTTTTGCACTGATGCTGGGTCATGTTGATAACACCTTGGCGGGTCAAGCTATGAAATTAAACGAAAACGATTCCGGTAAAACCGTTGAAATAGGCGTGGGTGATGATCTGGACGTTATGTTGCCGGGAAATCCGACGACGGGTTATGCGTGGGAGCTGATTCCGCTCGATTTGAATGTTTTAAGTCGAGTTAAGACAAAATTTTTTGCCAACAATAACATGATGGGGGTGGGTGGCGTTGAAGTGATAACCCTTCATGCCGTTGCCGCCGGTAAAGGTGAGGTAAAACTGATCTACCATCGATCTTTTGAGCACGATGTGGAGCCGCTTAAAACCTTTGAATTGACTGTGATTATAAAAAAATCATCAACGGAGTAAACACCAATGTCATTAAGTTAAGCCGTTCGCGGAGCGGAGCGGAGTCGAAGCGATTTTGCCGGCTTCGGCTCCACTCAGCCAACGGTTTATCTTGCCAAGAGGCGCTTAGCTTAAAGACATTGGAGTTAACACAACTTTGTTTCAGGCAAAAAAAAGCGGACAGAATATTCTGTCCGCTTTCTCTTTGTGGATCTTGATCTTATTACTTTTTAGCTGCGCTAAGGTGTCCTACGGCTTCTTCGGCAGATTTTGTAGCAGGTTGTGCATGCCCCAAATTGCCATGATCAATGGCTTCTTGTAGCGAGTTGGAGGCTGCGTCTATATGATTTTTTGGTATGCTCTTGGCAATCAGGGAAGCCGCCAGAGAATGATCCAGAGCTGCTTTCGCATGTGTGACCAAGCTTGGTGCTTTTCCCGCTTTACCTTCAGCTACCGCTGCGTTGGCGTGTTCCAGCGCAGCATCAAGGTGCTCTTCTGCGAAAACAGACGTACTCAAACACAATAACAATCCTGCACAGATGGATGCTAATTTTTTCATTATTCTCTCCTCATTATTATTTTAGAATATTTGGTTTGTTGATACTACTTGCAATAAAGACGTTAAAATCATAGTTCAACAACTATATTTTTACCCTAATAAAATTTATTTTGCAAGGTATAGAGCCATTTAGAAGTAAAGCGACATTCGACCACCCTCACCCCAGCCCTCTCCCGGCGGGGGAGGGAGCTTTATGTTGCTTTACTTCTAAGCCACTCTATACTGAGCAACCTAAGTTTATCAATTGAATTGTTCGGCAATAATTCTCACGATTCGACAGGCATAGAGGACGGTCTTTTCCCCCCCGATATGAAAAATATAGCCCCGGTTTTAACTGCCAATTGAAGGGCATTCAATGCGCCTCATCAGGCTTCATGACACTTTTTTGTTCGTTGATAGTTAAACCGAAAGCCTTTAGCAAATGTAAGCAGAAGACTACGCACTTGCAAGAAAGCCATACTTCCTTTATAACTGTTCAGTTAATAATTATTGGCATTGTTTTTAGGCAACGATTAAATATCAATTGCATTTCAGCCAGTGCAAAATAAAATGGTGTCTTTTAAGCTTGGTTAATAATAGCTCGCTAAATTATATTGTTCCTATCGAACAGTTTGACTAACATTTGAGGTATCCATTATGACAACAGTAGCAGACCCTATCATCGGTAGCTGGTACAAAGATGTAGAAAACAACCTGAGCTTTAAAGTGGTTGCTATCGATGAAAATGACGATTCAATTGAAGTGCAATACCTTAATGGGGATATTGGCGAATACGATAACGACAGTTGGTATAACTCAACTTTTGACTACATAGAACCTCCTGAAGACTGGAGTGCCCCTTTTGATGACGTTGAAACGGATGATCTGGGCTATTCAGACACGGATGAGCACAAGCCCAATGCCGAAGACATGGACATCGATAATTATCTGGATTAATAAGGAAACTGTTGCATGAAAATGAGTCCTCAAGAATTCTTGGATTGGCCATCAAAAAGAATTACTTTGCTAGCCATGTCCGGCGCAGGAAAAACCACATTAGCCAATAAATTACCCAAAGCCAAGTGGTTTCACTATTCCGGTGATTACCGGATAGGCACTAAATACCTGCGAGAGCCGATTCTGGACAATATTAAACGCCAGGCCATGAGTGTGCCGTTTTTACGTGAATTATTATTGTCGGACTCTATTTATATTTCCAATAAAATAACCGTTGATAATCTTGCTCCGGTATCCACTTTCTTGGGTAAAGTGGGCGACCCTGCGAAAGGCGGACTGTCTTTGCAGGAGTTTATGCGTCGACAAAAATTACATCATCAGGCCGAAATTGCTGCCATGAATGATGTGCCTGAATTTATTCATAAAGCGGAAGATATTTACGGCTATCATCATTTTATCAATGATGCGGGTGGTAGCGTCTGTGAGTTGGACAGCCCTGAGGTGTTGGAAACACTGGCTCAAAACACGCTCATTATTTACATTAAAATACCGTCTGCATTGGAGCAAACCATTATTGAGCGAGCCAAAACCGATCCCAAGCCCTTGTATTATCGGGAAGCTTTTCTTGATGAAAAACTGACTGAATTTATGCACCTAAAAAATTATGCCTCCGCTGATGTTATGCCGGCTGATGAGTTTGTATCCTGGGTTTTTCCGGAGTTATTTAAATCCCGATTGCCGCGCTATCAGGCTATTGCCGACCAGTACGGTTATACGGTTGATGCCAATGATGTCGCCAGCGTTAAAAATGAAGATGATTTTATCCGCTTGATTAGCGATGCCTTGGCTAAACAGCCATGAACAGATTTAATCTGCTATTATGCCTTTAGTCGCACACATTGATTTACCCACTTTTCAACGCTTGCATGACGAAGGTGAAGAAATATTGGCATCGGATCGCGCCAGTCAACAAGACATCAGGGAAATGCATATCGGTTTGCTTAATATCATGCCCGATGCTGCATTGGAAGCAACAGAACGGCAATTTTTTCGCTTGGTGGGTTCCTGTAACCAAATCGTACAGTTTCATGTCCATCCTTTTACCGTAGCGGGTATGAAAAGAAGCCCCGAAGCGCAGGCGCATATTGCCAAATATTATGAGTCCTTTGAGCAAATCAAGCATGATGGTCTGGATGCCTTGATTATCAGTGGAGCCAATGTGACCCACCCCAGTCTGCCCGAAGAAGATTTTTGGGAGCCGCTAATGGAAGTTTTTTCCTGGGCCAAGGACAATGTCACCTCTATACTGTGCTCATGTCTCGCGACTCATGCCGTTATTCAATACAGCTATGGCATTGAGCGTACCCGCTTGCCCGCAAAACGTTGGGGCGTGTTTTCCCACAAACTCACCAACCGAAATCATCCCTTGGTTGCAGAAATTAACACCCGCTTTGATGTGCCTCATTCGCGGTTTAATGAAATATTTCAAAGTGACATGGAACGCTGTGGCCTTAAGATTCTGGCAGCCAGTCAAGAAGCCGGGGTACATCTTGCGGTTAGCCCAGACGGCTTTCGGATTGTGTTCTTTCAGGGGCATCCCGAATACGATGACATTAGTTTGTTAAAAGAATATAAGCGCGAAGTGCTGCGCTTTTATTATCGGGAAATAGCCGATTATCCACCGTTTCCAGAGCATTATTTTAACGAAACGGTGCAGCAACTATTGTCCGTTTATGAACAACATGTTCGATCGGTCAGGCTGTCCGGTAAAGCACTCGATGCTTTTCCTGAAGCGTTGGTATTGGAACATATTGACAACACCTGGAAAGATACGGCAAAAGCCGTTTTTAATAATTGGTTAGGCAAGATCTATCAACTGACCAATCAGGATCGACGCTTGCCCTTTATGGACGGTGTCGACCCCAATAATCCGTTGGGTCTTTAGGCTATCCACTTTAGCCGGGACATTTTTTGTAGGGGCAGGCTTTACGCCTGCCCTTTAATGCCACGATGTTAGCAGGGCAACCGCAAGGGATTGCCCCTACAAGACACGGATATCGTTACATAAAATGGCCATCCACGTAAGCAGGGACAAGCCGTAAGGCTTAACTTTAAACTGTCCCGCCTTACGTGGGTAGCCGGTCTTTAGATGCACTCGATTGTGTTCGAAGCGTGTGAAAACTATAAAGTGAGTGCTTGTTTATTGCAGGTTGCCTTATTACAAAATGGCAATAGTCCCTTATCGCGTTAATCGATTACGGCTGGCTTTATAAAGGCATAGCCAACTCGATACGCAGTTTTGATGGGTAGGGGATCTTCAAATATAGCGATGGCTTTTTTGCGCAGGCGAGCCAGCAGCACATCCAGGCGCTCATGACTATTGGCTACGCGTGAGCCAATAATGAGGTCGGTAATATCCCGTTTTGCAACAATCTGGCCTTGGGCTGTCATCAACACCTGAAGCACCTGAAATTCGCGGGTTGTCAATTGCATCATTGTGCCGCGAGGTGAGGTTAGTGTCCAATTATGGCTGTTTAGATACCAAGTGGTGCTTGGCTTTAATCCCTCTATAACAAGAGCGAGCAGCGGCGGTGCAGCGATCAAGCTTTGGTTACGTGTCACCGCCTCAATATTGGCGACTAGTTCAGCCAGATCGATCGGCTTAACCAGATAGCGATCGGCACCGGTAGCGAGGCCAACGATTCGGTCATCCAAAGTATCGCGAGCACTAAGGATAATAATGGCAATATTGGGTAGCTCACACAGATGCTGGGCAATTGTTAAGCCATCTTCGCCCGGCAGACCAATATCAAGAATGATTATGTCCACCGGATTTACCATCAAGCCTTTGTATAAGACTTCGCTACAGTCGGCACCCCAGGCAGGGTAGCCGACCAGGTGTAGATAATCAAGCAGGCTGAGTCGTTGGATAGGATCGTCTTCAACAACAACGATGCGTGGCAGATTGGGTGATGATTTAAGAGTCATAACGTGTGTGCCAACGGTAGGGTTAGAGAGCGAGCTAAGTTCATTGGAAAGGTTACCATAAAATCAATGAGATCACTTTTTAATTGACCGACGAGATGCTTGAACGATTAAAAAATCGTAGCAAACTTTAAATACTATAGATTTTCAGATTAATAATTTCGATCTTAACGGATACCATCCCTTTAAGGGATTAAGGGTTAGGTGATTTCTGCGAAAGAACCTACCCATTAAACGAATCCAATCGCTTGCTTGATTGATAAAATTCTACTTTTAATGGGTAAAATATTCTCCGGAAATAACCTTAAACTATGAATCACACATGGGCGGCAATATACAGGTATCGTCACCGTAGAGACGCGATTTATCGCGTCTCTATTTATCGTGTCCCTACCGAAAAC
>CAIQND010000384.1 GCA_903873045.1 uncultured Methylococcaceae bacterium
TCCTTAAGCTTTGAAAAACTGCCTTATCTCGCATTATCCAAAACTTACAGCGTTGATGAACAAACCGCAGACTCCGCACCCACCATGACGGCCATGGTAACCGGCGTTAAAACCATTGGTCATTCAATCTCCGTCAATCAATTAGTGGCCCATAGCGAACCTAACGCTGAAAAGGTCAATGCCAACAAACTCGCCACTATTCTAGAACAAGCCAAGCAACGGGGCTTATCTGCCGGCATCGTTTCCACCACCCGTATCACCCATGCAACCCCTGCCGCAACGTATGCCCACACGGCAAATCGCGACTGGGAAGGCGATTCGGATTTACCGGACGGTGCCACGGTTGCAGATATTGCCACACAACTGGTTGATTTCAATATCAACGGCGGCATTGATGTTGCCTTAGGCGGTGGACGAACGCGTTTTATTCCCCAGTCGGCAACAGACCCTGAATACGGCATCGCCGGTAAACGTAAAGACGGACGCGACCTCACCGCAGACTGGTTAAGCAAGCACAGCAATGCCCGCTATGTCTGGAATAAAGCGCAATTTGATGCGATAGACCCTAAAACCACGGATCATTTATTGGGTTTATTTGAACCCTCGCACGTCCATTATGAAGCTGACCGTATCGCTCATGACAAAGCCGGTGAACCGTCGCTGACCGAGATGACCGCCAAAGCTATCGATATTCTGAAAAAAAACCATAAAGGTTATTTTCTAATGGTCGAAGGCGGGCGTATCGATCATGCCCACCATGCCGGTAATGCGTATCGGGCGCTGACCGAAACCCGACAATTGGCAGCCGCCGTGGAAGCCGCACTGAATAAGACCAATCCCGATGACACCCTGATTATTGTTACTGCTGACCACAGCCACACCTTCACCATCGGCGGATATCCTCAGCGCGGCAATCCCATTTTAGGACTGACTCAAGGTGTGGGCGCAACCAGCCCTAATCTTGATATGCTGGGCTTGCCCTATACCACTCTAAACTACGCTAACGGCACTGGCTATACCGGTAAATCGAATATTCAGGAAGCCGGTTCAAAATCATTCACAACACCCACAACGGCGGCATGGGAGTCAGGCAGCGAAGGTCATAATCCAAAGTCATTTTCTCCTGCTACCGGCCGTCCGTTACTCAAAGATGCCCAAGTACAAGGTTCTGATTATCTTCAGGAAGCCATTATTCCTCTGGGAGCCGAAACGCATGGCGCAGAAGACGTCGCTATTTTTGCAGGCGGCCCTAAAGCCCACTTGTTTCACGGCGTTATTGAACAAAACGTGATTTATCATGTAATGGCTGAAGCACTGGGATTTACCCGACAAGACACTGTAAAAAAACATAAGGTAACGCACAAAAACAAATGAGTAAGTAATCATTCAAAAGTCTTTTAACATTTCTTAACATGATAAAGTGCTTGCAGTAACCAGACTATATGAAGTTGACTGCATTTTATTTTGTTAAAAGACTTTTGATCACCTACTTACATCATGGCCGATAAACACAAATATTATATGTCGCTGAAAACGCCCAAGCCATCATCCCGGCATGGACTGCCGGGATCCAGTTGATGGATGGCATTCATAACGCATCCACTTAGGAACATCCATGAAATAACTTGACCATTTATAACCCCCTCACCCCATCACTCTCCCGGCGGTAGAGTGAGCAAGATGTCTGAGTTATTTCATGCTCATTCCTTACTGTTTTTATTAGATACAAAGTAATATTTATGAAACACCCTGATTTATTTAAAATAATCATCAGCCTTGGCTTTTTCAGTTTTTCGACAGCCGCCCTTACCGATAATAATCAACAACTCACAGACGTTGCCTGCCGTTATGAAACGACAATAACGCCCGATGACAAATCCATAGCGCCAACCACCACCACCTGGTTTTTCTGGCGAAAATCCAACATAATTCAAACGCAAGATCAAAGCGGCCATTATGGCGAAATCTGGGAAAAGACTGCCACCGGCAACATTCAATACCGCAAGTTTTACCCAGCCGACAAAACCGCCGTCGAATATATGCCGGCGGACAGCACTACCCATAACCTGGATTTTGATTGGAACAAACTCTCCAACATGTTGAGCCGACAAGAACTTGATGCTCTCAAGCGTGTTGAAAAAAAACCCGTATTAGGTCGCAGCGCCGAAGTACGCACGGGTAAAATAAAGGATCAATCGCTGGAAGTGCTCTGGCTGCCAACCGAACAGTTACCGGCAAGCATCATCAGAAAAGATAAAACCGGCACTGTAGAGCTTAAGCTTGTTGAAATCACACCGTTGTCAGCAGCCCAACAAAAACCGATAGACAGTGAAACCATTGCCAATTACAGACAGATTGACGCCGCTGATTTCGGTGACATGGAAAATGATCCCTTCGTTAAGAAATTGATGTCAGTGGAAGGGCATCATGTTGATTAGCCAATCATTATTTTGTAACCAACACCTACGCTCACTGTTCATAAGTAATGCCCTACAAATGTCATGCATTACGCAAAAATGTCATTTATTTGTAATATGTAAATGGTATTATTCCATTAAGTAAAGTCGCTCCCTTATGTCACCGGGATTGAAAAGTGCAGGTCTTATTAAAATAAGATACCCACATTGTCGCTTTATAAGTCTATCAACTTATCAAAACTTTTTGGAATTATCATGCATAAAAAACTGTTACTTTCGGCTGTAATCGCCTCACTTTGCGCTGCTACTTCAGCCCATGCGGCAATCACTTCAGGCCAACTCATTGCTATTGGCAGCTTGAGCGGTAGCTCTGCCGGCATTAATAAAGATTTGTCAGGCTTAACCGGCTTGCTTGAAAACGGTGTTGCCGGTAACTTTCTGGGCGGCATTGGTTCAGGTCTTGCTTACGCAGGCGGCAATACCTTTATTGCTACACCCGATCGTGGGCCGAATGCCACTGCATACAATGCTTTGGTAGATGACACATCGTCTTATATTTCGCGTTTTCAAACCATAACGCTGGATTTAACCGCCAATACCTCGGGCACTGGTTTGGCTTACAACCTGATGCCAACGTTGACCGCAACAACTTTGTTGTCTAGCGCCACTACGTTAAATTATGGCACGGGTGCCGGTTTGGGCAACCAAATAAATGGCACTCCATTAGGTTCCGGTGTACCCGCTCTTAACCTCGCCAATAACACTAATTATTTTACCGGTCGTTCTGACAACTTTGGCACTGCCAATGCCCTGGGTGCTCCTAATTCAACTTCAGCAAATCCCAGCAACGCACGTTTCGACCCCGAAGGCGTACGTGTTTCTAATGATGGCAAAAGCGTGTTTATTTCCGATGAATACGGCCCTTATGTCAATCAGTTTGACCGCACAACCGGTGAGCGCATCAAATCTTTTGCGTTGCCAGCAAATCTGGCAATTGCCCATGAATTTGCTGTTGGAGCAACCGAACAGCTTGCAGCCCAAAATACCAGTGGACGAGTTACCAATAAAGGTATGGAAGGGTTGGCAATTACTCCAGACGGCACCATGCTGGTTGGAATGATGCAGGCTCCGTTATTACAGGACGTTAAAAATAGCGGTAATGTCCGCATTGTCACTATTGATATCGCGAACGGAACGACTCACGAATATACCTATCACCTGACTGCAGGTTCAGGCGTCAGTGAAATCGTTGCTATCAACAATCATGAGTTTTTGGTTGATGAACGCGACGGCAGTGGTTTAGGCAATGGTGATGCCGCTGTGGTAAAACAACTTTTCAAAATTGACATCACTGGCGCAACTGATGTGACCAATTTTGCTGCTACCGGCACAACAGCTGCCAAAAATGCTTTAACGGCTGCCGCAATTCCAAAGACACTGTTTCTGGATGTTGCTGCCAAGCTTATCGCAAATGGTATCACCGCCGTTAATATTCCGGCCAAGCTTGAAGGCGTAACCTTTGGTCAGGATATTTACGATAACGGCGCATTGTTCCACACTTTATATGTTGCCAACGACAATGATTTTGTACCTGGTGTAGCTGGAGCCAACCAATTTTATGTATTTGCTGTTGCTGATGCCGGGTTAAATTTCCAAGCACAACAAATAGCCGCAGTTCCCGTTCCTGCTGCTGCGCTGTTATTTGGTACCGGTCTGATCGGATTAACCGGTTTTGCCCGTAAGCGCAAAACAGTTTAATACTCGATATTCAAGTTTTTATTCATTGATTTTAAAAAATGATACAGATGAGTCTATCAAATCATAGCTGAGACCAGGCAGCTAAACTAATGACGAGCTATAGTCGCGACGTAGGCGTCGCTCCCACCGTAGGAGCGATGCCTACGTCGCGACTAACGAAAACATATTGATTTATCTGGGATTGCCGCAGTCAAGCTAAAAAAAACTGGAACAACGAGTAATAGCGTTAACCTTGTAATATTGGGCAACCACTTTATCGCTGCCCAATATGACGAAAACAAGATAAACCCTAGAACTCACTGAGACACACAACGCGTCACTCCTGATAAAGAGTGATGCGTTTTACTGTATTCAGCAAATTCTATGTGCTACTTTATATCCTCATCATCGACATGAAAAGTGTGCAGCATCCGATGCGTTATAGGTGCTTGCACAATCCCCATTACGGCAATAAATACCAACCTGCTAAAAAGTGCATAACCGACAACAAACATTTTTGCTCCCGTCGTAACCAATGGATTAACCGGCTCCATTCCTCCGAGAATCATGGATGCCTCCAAAATAGAATCAATCCAATCAAATTGGGCTATGTGATGATAAGCCATGATACCCATCAATAAAGCAACAGCAATCAAGATACCTGCCAGCGCAACAGACACCGCCATCCTTCTGGCAAAAACAGAATGGAGCCAGCTTTTCATATTTTCTTTCAAACATCACAATCCCGAATAGCAATATCAAATCAGTTACATTATAAAGAGTCTTTAGGAACTTTCGGCTATCAACTAAGACAGGGCAGTTTGAGGTTAAGCTGTTCGTGGTGAGCAAAGTAAGCCTCCTTATCGGGGCAAGGCGTTACCAAGAAACAGCCACTGTTTGAAGCGATTCCTTGCTTTTACATCCTTGCAAGCCATTGATTTTAAATACACTAAAAAGCTGTTTCTTCTGGGCGCATCCGCTACTTGGGGGAGCGACTAAAAGATTGGGTTGCTCAGTTACTTAAAGCCCTCTCCAGCGGGAGAGGGGAAATTAAAGTGGAGAAAATCCTTATTTACCCCCCCTCATCCCAACCTTCTCCCGCTGGAGAAGGAGCATAGTTACTTGTGCCCCCCAAGTAGCGGATACGCCCGTTTCTTCTTACATTGAGCGGGTGCTACCGATAAGAAAATTGATATATTTGCCACAGTTGACCCAAAAAGCGACAGAATTTTTTGTCGCAAAGGCGTAAGCCCGTCAATCACATGATGCGATTGTTTTCCGGTAGAAATTTTAAGGCAGTGAATGCCGTACAAAAGCTGAAATAGCAAGCAAA
>CAIQND010000385.1 GCA_903873045.1 uncultured Methylococcaceae bacterium
CCAAAAAATAAAAAGAGGGTAAATTTTTTAAAAGGGTTCATAGCTCTTTAAAATCGACAGTAAAACAAAATTTCCTTACATTGTAGCACGCGAACTGTCAGATTGTTTGGATTCAGTAACAAATTGTGTATCGGTTATGCCTATTCTTGCCAACTGCTCATTCAGTTGATTGGCAGAAGCCGTTGAATTTACCGGTCCGATTTGAACTTTATAAAGTGTGGATTTTTTGTAGGTCGATGAGCGAATATTTGGCTCAGGCAAATTATTGGCGGCAATTTTATTTTTTAAGTTCAGCGCCTTTTTTTCACTACCAAAACTACCCACCTGCAAATAGACGTGTTGTTCTTGTGTGGCAGCAATTTGTTGCAATTGGGGTAACGCCTGACTGGGCGATATGGCCTTGATTTCTATGGCACCGGTGCCGTCTTGTTGCATATCCAGATTTTTTGCCGCTGCGTAAGACAAATCCAATTCTCTGTTGCCAACAAAAGGCCCTCTGTCATTTATTCTAACAATAATGCTGCGATGATTTTCCAGATTGGTTATCTGGGCGTAAGAGGGAATCGGCAGTGTTTTATGCGCAGCCGTCATGGCGTACATATCAAATATTTCGCCGGTCGCTGTTTTTTTGCCATGAAATCCGGGGCCGTACCATGAAGCCACACCCTGTTTTATATAATGGGCAATACGTGGAAACAGGCTTTCTTGTTGGGCAAGCTCGGCAGGCTCGTTATGCGTGTTCGTTCGCAGTATTGAATGCTGCCTGATTTGTTGGCTGGCTAATGCGTGTGGTGCTTGATTTATAAGAATCGGGGGCTGAAAAGCCGTATTAGCCGTTTTAATTTGTTGCGTAGAACACCCGAACAGGGTCATCATTAAAATTGCTAATAGTAGTTTAGTCATGGAATTTTGCCTTTTTTATTTAAAATAGATTGGCTTAACTGATAAACAGCCATGGCATATAAAGGACTGTGGTTGTATCGGGTAATGACATAAAAATTGTCTAATCCCGCCCAGAGTTCTTCACCCGGTTTTTGCCCTAATGGCTCCTGTTCAAAAGCAAGCAGTTTTACTTTAGTATGTAAAGGGAGTGACCTCGATATTGTTAAGTTAAGTAATTCTAACTTGGCTAAGCTTAAGTCCGGCTTAAGTTCACGGGTTAATGCCGTTTTATAGGCATCACCTGTCGCACTCACCGGAATCACGATAGCCTGTCCAGTTTGCCACTGATGCTTGACAAAATAATTGGCGACACTGGCGATAACATCACCGCTGTCATGCCAGATGTCCCGGTAGCTATCACCATTAAAATCAACAGCGTACGATCTAAAACTGCTCGGCATAAATTGTGGCATTCCCATTGCGCCAGCATAAGAACCAACGGGTTCCAGAGGATTAATATGTTCATCCCGGCACAGTAGCAAGTAGTTTTCCAGCTCACCCAGAAAGAATGGGCTGCGGGGCGGATAAGAAAAACCCAATGTTGATAGCGCATCAATGACCCGATAATTGCCGGTTTTTTGCCCGTAAAAGGTCTCAACGCCCAGGATGGCAACAATAATTTCTGCGGGAACCCCTGTTTTTTGTTCGACTGCGCTCAATGCAGACTCATTTTCCCGCCAAAACTTTACACCGCCATCGATACGCGCCTCGGTCATAAATATTTTGCGATATTTATACCAAGGCATGCCCTCTGCGGGTGACGAAATCTTTTTGAGAATAGCCTCTTTTATTTCAACCGACTGAAACAACTCATTAAGTTTGGCTTCATCAAACTGATGCGTGGTCACCATTTTGTTGATAAACGTATCGACTGACTTTGTATACTTGATGTTGCCGGCACACGAAATCAGTGAAAAGCACAGAATATAAGTCAGGTTTTTTAACCCAAACATCGATGAATAATTTTGCGCCTTTAGCTTTGCACCAACGATTTTTGGTGACGTTTCCATAATAGGCGAAATAACAAAGTGTATTTTTTTGCTAATGCGTTGAAGTAATAAACACCTTAAACCTTGAACCTTAAGCCTTGAACCTGCTTGCACCTTCATAAACCTTACCTAAATTTTTTATGCGTGTGAATTGACATTAAAATGCCAAACCCGGCCAGCAGGGTAACAATAGAGGTGCCGCCGTAACTAATTAAAGGCAAGGGAACACCGACTACAGGAAGAATCCCGATGACCATGCCGATATTGACAAAAACATAAACAAAAAACGTAAACGCCAGACTGCTTGCCAAGAGCCGACTGTAAGTATCCTGAGCTTGGGACGCGATATACAAACAGCGTGCGATAATTAACAGATACAAAATCAACAATCCCAAGCAACCAAACAAGCCAAATTCTTCCGCAAATACGGCAAAAATAAAATCGGTAGAACTTTCCGGCAAAAAATCCAGTTCTGATTGCGTACTGCCCAGCCAGCCTTTACCGTAAATACCGCCTGAGCCAATCGCTATTTTTGATTGGATAATATGATAGCCCCTACCCAGCGGATCGGTTTCAGGGTTTAAAAAAGTAAGCACACGATCGCGTTGATAACCATGCATAAAATGCCAAATAAGCGGGGTTAACGAAGCCAGTGCAACGCTGATGACCAGCATTAAACGCCAAGAAAGACCGGCAAAAAACAATACCCCCGCACCCGAACTTGCAACCAGTAAAGCCGTGCCCAGGTCAGGTTGTTTGGCGATTAAAAGGGTAGGAATAACAATAAGAAGGGTCGCTATAAACAGTTGCCTTGATTTCGGCGGTAACGAGTATTCTGCCAAATACCACGCGATCATCATGGGTGTCGTAATTTTAATCATTTCTGATGGCTGAAAACGAAAGCCCCCCAGATCCAACCAGCGTTGTGCGCCTTTACCGACCTGTCCCATAATTAAAACAGCGGCCAGTAAAAAAAGACCAAAACCAAACAATAACGTAGAATAACGCTTAAATTGATAAGGATCTATGTGCGCCAATATCGTCATTAACAGAAAAGCCAAGCCAACACGACCCGCCTGCCGCATCAGCGTGTCGATATCCTGACCGCCGGCACTGTAAAGAACCAGAAAGCTTAGCATCGAAGTCAGCAGTAAACCGATAAACAAGGGGATGTCTATGTGTAGCTTTCTAAGCACATTCCCAAGCACTGAAGGCGGCTCAAACTGTTCATGACGGGTTTCAGTGTTCATTATTTTCCTGTAAAAATTGTTTGATAACCAGCCCTGCTATCGGCGCTGCCACTGAACCACCATGCCCGCCATTTTCAACAACCACCGCGATGGCAATTTTAGGATCAGCAGCCGGAGCAAAAGCAATAAATAGCGCGTGATCACGAAATTTAAAGTCGATCGCATTTTCATTGTATTTTGCGTTTTGCTTAATCCCCAAAACCTGCGCAGTTCCGGTTTTACCCGCGATTTGATAGTCGATATTGGTATTAATGCCTTTGGCGGTGCCGTGTGCGCTATGAACCACATTGACCATACCTTCGATAACTTTGTTAATGTTATCCGGATTTAATGGCAAGGTAATATTTGGGAGTGTTGGGCCTGGACGGGTACCTTGTGCGCTGACCATTTTATCTACCAAAAAAGGCGTCACTACCTTGCCTTTATTCGCCAACGTTGCCGTGGCTCTGGCTAGCTGTAAAGGGGTCACTTGATGGTAGCCTTGACCAATGCCGGTGATAAGCGTTTCTCCCGGATACCAGGCCTGATTTTTTTTATCCTGCTTCCACTCACGCGAGGGCAGTAATCCGGCTTTCTCACCAATCAGATCAATACCGGACTTTTCACCAAAACCCATTTTTTGTAAAAAACTGTGCATGCGGTCGATACCCAGTATTGATGCCAGACGATAAAAATAAACGTCGCAAGATTCCGTAATGGCTCGACTTAAATCCACCGAACCATGCCCGCCTTTTTTCCAGTCCCGATAGCGGTGACTGACACCAGGCAATTGATAATAGCCAGGACATAACAGCTTTTGCTGAGGGCTGATAGCTTCATACTCAAGACCCGCCAAGGCAATAAACGGCTTAATGGTCGATCCCGGTGGATAAAGTCCACGCAAGGCGCGGTTATAGAGTGGTTGATTTTCAGAGGCTTGCAGTGCCTGATAAGCCTCATTGTCAATACCCACTACAAAAGGGTTGGGGTCAAAGCCTGGACGACTGACGAAGGCCAAGACACCGCCGGTTTTAATATCAATGGCAACGACTGCACCATTAAAGGAATCCAAGGCATCGTAGGCTGTTTTTTGTAAATCAATATCCAGCGTTAAATAAAGATTTGTGCCAGGATCTGGCGTGACTTCATGTAGGGTATTAAGCAATCGAGCCTGAACATTGGTTTCTATTTCCGCATAACCGGTTTTGCCATGCAGCTCATTTTCATAAGAACTCTCTATACCCAGCTTGCCGACATGTGTAGAGCCTCTGTATTCAGCAAGGGGTAACTCTTTAATTTCCGCCTCATTAATACGACCCACATAGCCAATGACATGCGCCGCTAAATCACTATAAGGGTAATGTCTAACCAACTGGGTATGAATATCGACACCCTGAAAATAAGGCCGGACAACGGCAAACTTTGCCAACTCTTCATCGCTCATGCTTAATAACAGCGGCGTGCTGACGAAACGTTTTTGGCGCTTGCGTAATTTTTGATATTGCTCAATTTTTTCATCGGGTATATCAAGCAATTTTTGCAGACGCAACAAGGTTTCATCCATATTACTGATCTGCTCTGGAATAAGCTCCAAGCTATAAGACGGCGTATTTTCGGCCAGCACTTTTCCGTGGCGATCATAAATAATGCCTCGGGTAGGCACCAAAGGAACAATTTTAATACTGTTATCTTTTGCCAGTGATGAATAATGTTCGTGACCGACAATTTGTAGATAAATTAAACGAACAATCAGACCCGATGTTAATAAAATAATGACCACAAAAGCGGCGACAATGCGATTAAGAAATAGACGGTTTTCTACTGAAGGGTCTTTAATGGCGTATAGAGTGGACATAAGTTACAGCGTATTCTATTTAATGCGTTGTGACAAACCAACAAAGCGCAGCACGCCATAAACCAAGGGCCAAGCTAACGTACCGGTAAAAACAGGTAACCAGAAAGAAGCGTGAAGTTGTGCCGGATGCTGAAGGTTTTTTATAAAAAACAGCAACAGTTGCGACAAGAGCAGACAGAAAAAAACAAACAAGCCCTGTTGCAGAAAAGGAAATTGACGTAATTGTTTGTGCAATTTAAGACAAATATAGATAACCAGCGAATAAGCCAACGCATATTGCCCCAATAATCGACCGGTCAACGCATCGGTCAACAAACCAAACGTCCAGGCATGAAAAATACCCACACGGTCTGGCAGGGAAAGTGACCAGTAAACCAGCACCAAAAGCACCCAGTCGGGATTAAATGCGGCCATTTCGCCGGGCCAAGGCGCAATTCTTAAACACATCGCCCCTATCAGCGTCAGGATAATTCTAAAAAATCCCACATAATTATTTAACTGCATCAGTTTGGGTCTCCGCTTCGTTGGCTGTTGGCTTTGAAATGAGCGGAACCGGTGTGGATTTGCTCCAGACGATCATTAACTCTCTGTTACGGTCTAATAAAGCTTTTGGGGTTGCCGTAATGGTTGCGAAGGCTTTATTGGGTTGCGAGGTGAATTCATCAACCACCGCCACCGGATAACCTTGAGGAAAAGTACCGCCCAAGCCTGATGTTATCAGTAAATCACCCGGACGAATATCGGCATTACTGGGCAAGAAAGGCAGTACCAGTCGATTTAGCTGGCCGCTACCCACGGCAATGGTTAATAAACCATTACGATTAACTTGAACAGGAATCGCATGATTGGGATCAGTAATCAGCATAATTTCGGAAGTGAACGGCAAAGCGCGAAAAACCTGCCCGACAACTCCGTTTGAATCTAATACCGGTTGCTGGGGATGTACACCAAAACGGGTACCTTTGTTGACGACAACAATATGCTCGTAAGGTGCCATATTAACGGACAACAATTCGGCAACCAGAACCTGCTCACCCAGCTTAAAGGAATTTTCCAATAACGCCCGCAAACGAATATTTTCTTTTTCCAGTGCCTCAAATTTAAGTAATCGGGTTTGATGAATGAGCTGTTCTTCACGCAGCCTTTCATTCTCCATTTTTAGGGTTCGGTATGAGCCAACCGAATCGGCCGCCTGATCAACAAGAACGGTAGGTAAATCGACCAAATATTTTAAAGGATCAACAAAAAAAGATAGCGTCGTGCGTAACGGAATCAATTTTGAGCCGCTGTATTCAGTTGCCAATAAAACAACAGAAGCAATTACGGCTACCAGAAGTCGGGTATTGATTGAGGGGCCGGTGGCAAATAAAAGTTTTATATCAGTGTCTCGTCTTAGTTAAAAGTGCAGCAACTCAAGTTAGGCATAGCCTTGAAAAAACAATTTGTCCACGAAAAGCACGAAAGCCACGAAAAAGTTCAAAGCGACCTCAAACTATAAACCGTTACCCAAAGGGAAAACAGTTATGTAAACCCGTTACCTGATTTATTTCGTGTCGCCCGAAAGCACCTGCTTTTGGCTTTCGTGGATGAGTCGCTTTTTTAAGATATAGATTTTCAGGTAAATAATTTCGATCTTAACGGATACCATCCCTTTAAGGGATGGTATCAGTATGGGTTCAAAAACTCATGTAATGGAAATTTAATTTCTGAAAGACTATAGGACTTTTATTATTCTAACGAAAAAGTTGAGAATCCTTTTTTATCCAGCATTTCCAAAACCATACCGCCACCTCTGGCAACACAAGTCAATGGATCATCGGCAATATGCACCGGCAGACCGGTTTCTTCCGCTATCAGGCGGTCAATATCTCTCAGTAATGCGCCACCGCCAGTTAAATAGATGCCCCGGTTGGCAACATCTGAACCTAATTCTGGCGGGGTTTGTTCCAAGGCCACTTTTACAGCACCGACAATACCGGATAAGGGTTCTTGCAGGGCTTCCAGAATTTCATTGCTGTTTAAAGAAAAACTGCGAGGAATGCCTTCGGCCAAATTGCGGCCTCTGACTTCTATTTCCCTGACCTCATTGCCGGGATAAGCCGTGCCAATTTCCAGCTTGATTCTTTCCGCCGTAGCCTCACCAATTAAAGTGCCATAGTTTCTACGTACATAATTGATGATGGCTTCGTCAAAACGGTCACCACCGATACGAACAGAATTTGAATAAACGATACCGTTGATTGATATCACCGCCACTTCAGAAGTGCCTCCGCCTATATCCAGCACCATTGAACCACAGGCTTCTTCGACCGGCAAACCGGCACCTATCGCTGCCGACATCGGCTCTTCAATTAAATAAACCTCTCTAGCTCCCGCCATGGCAGCAGATTCGCGGATAGCGCGGCGCTCGACTTGTGTTGAACCGCACGGCACACAAATCAAAATACGTGGACTGGGACGTAACCACC
>CAIQND010000386.1 GCA_903873045.1 uncultured Methylococcaceae bacterium
CAAGTAGTCTTGATATAAGGTAGTGGAATCGATGAGTTCTAATTGTTCAAATTGTCGATTCCGCTTTACTGCATTAAATATATTGTAAAAGTACCAATGATTTATCGTGATTGACTTCCGGCTTCGATGATTTGCCCAAAACTGATACCGGCATCATTACTGGGAACTTGTTTGGGTAAATAGACTTTAAAGCCTTCTGCCCTCAGTAAAGTAGAAACATACTCTGTCAATACGCGATTTTGAAACACGCCACCGGTTAAACCTACCGCAGTAAAATGATGTTTAGTTCGAATTTGTTTAGCCTGTTTAAGCAATGCCATTGCCAAGCTGCCATGAAAACAACTACTTCGCTCCTGAATCGTTAACTGCTTATTCTGTAGCATCGATACAAGCGGACTCCAGTCGCTTAACCATAAGCCATCGGCATTACAGTTCAAAGGTAAATCAATACCGGCCTCGGTTAGTTCACCACTCTCAGCTTCCAGCCACATTGGGGCATGGCCTTCATAATCTGCTTGTTGCACCAGTCCGGTTAGCGCGGCAGCGGCATCAAATAAGCGACCGACTGAACTGGATAACGGGCTGTTGATTTGTTTTTGCCAGGCTTGTTTGAGTAAGCCTATTTCGGTAGGGCATTCAGACCAGTCTTGATTGTGTTCCCAGCATAAAGCCAAGGCGCTGCGCCAAGGTTCCCGTCCTGCTTTTTCTCCACCGGGCACCCGAAAAGAACGAAAAGAGCTCACCCGATGCCAGTTTCCCGGCTTACCGAATAAACCTTCTCCGCCCCAAATTGTGCCATCTTCACCGTAACCAGTGCCATCCCAAGTAAATACCAATGTGGGTTCATTTATTGACTGTTCAGCGATTAAAGCAGACGCATGGGCATGATGATGAAATATTTTGTGTACGATTAAGCCGGAACTTTCTGCCCAGCGACTGGCGTTATAATCCGGGTGGGCATCGCAGACACAGTGTTTTACGGTAACGCCATAAAGTCGGGTAAGATCAGCGATGGTTTGTTCAAATACCCGTTGGCTTCTGGGTGAGCCAAGATCGCCGATATGGGGAGATATAACCACGCGTTTTTCCCAAGCCAGAGCGATGGTATTTTTTTTATGACCGCCCACTGCCAACAGTGGGCTAGACAAGGTAAAAGGCAGGTTAAACTCTAGGGGGGCAACGCCGCGACCCAAGCGTAGGGGTTGTGCTTTACCGGCAATGACTCTATAAACGCTGTCATCCGCAGGTCTTAGTATCGGGCGGTTATGATGTAAAAAAGCATCAGCAATATGCCCCAAGCGAGCCTCAACTTGCTCGGGTTCGGTTAATACTGGCTCACCGCTGATGTTGGCAGAAGTCGCAATTAAAGACGATGCGTAATCTTCCAGTAATAAATAATGTAACGGACTATAAGGCAACATGATACCTAATTCGTGCATTCCGGGTGCGACAGCTTCAGCCAGATCGGTGCCGTGACGTTTTTTTATCAGTACGATGGGTCGACTGGGATCGGTTAGTTGTGTCACTTCAGTTATCGTGGCATCCGCGTAGCGTCGGACATGACCCAGGCCGTCAGCGTCAGACCACGGCAACATCACCGCCAAGGGTTTAAAGCGGCGAACTTTACGTTGACGCAATTTTAATACGACGGCTTCGGAGGTCGCCGAACAGAGTAAATGATAACCACCGATACCTTTAACGGCAACAATTAAACCAGCTTGCAGCGCCGTTACTGTGGCTTTAATAGCGGCATCGTTATCATTAATATCAGCCATGCCTGACTGGCGGAAACCAAGTGTCGGGCCGCAAGCAGGACAGGCCAGTGGTTGTGCGTGAAAGCGCCGGTCTAGCGGATTTTCATAGTCTTTACGGCACTCAGGACACAGCGGAAAATCGGTCATGCTGGTGTTGGGGCGATCATAAGGCAATTGTTTAATTAGGGTGTATCGGGGGCCACATTGGGTGCAGTTAATAAACGGATAACGATAACGGCGCTGGGTTTTATCGTGCATCTCTGCCAAGCAATCATCACAGATAAAATAATCAGGGGGAATATGCGCCTGGCTGACATCACCGGATATACTGGTCAGTATAGAAAATGTATCCAATTTAACCTGACAAACGATTTGCGATAGGGGGGGATCCGGTTTGGCTAAAGGCGGGGCGTTGGTTGTTAATTGTTGCTCAAATAGATCCAGATTTTTAAGTGTACCCTGTACCCATATTTCAACTTGTCCTGCACGGTTACGAACCCAACCTGATAAATGATGTTGATGAGCCAAGCGGCTGACAAAAGGTCTAAAACCAACCCCTTGCACTCTACCGGTTACTTTAATTTGTCTGGCTTGTGGGTTGTCAGTAGTCAATAGATTAGTTCCTGTTCAAACGTTTCAGTCGAAAGATTTTCACCACGAAGACACGAAGAAAAACAAAAAATATAACTTTGGGTCCTTCGTGTCCTTCGTGGTGAATAAATAATGTGTTCTATTTTTTAATGGTTCAAAATCAACCGGGTATTTTCGTGCTTTTCGTGGATAAGCTGCTTTTAATGCCGGAAGCCCACCAGATACGGCAAGCGCCTTCATCAGACACCATGCAGGGGCCGACAGGATTTCTGGGGAC